>CALKJD010000112.1 GCA_937995755.1 uncultured Saprospiraceae bacterium
GCCTGGTGTCGCTGTAGTATTGATCACCTTTGTCAAGGCTAAATCAAACGTCTGTACTATATCTATCTGTACTGGATCACTATCATCTTCATCTGTCGTTGGATCTATATCGCCTGGTGCTCCACTTCCGTCTCCATCTACACTATCATCTGTAGGTGTGCCTGGCTCTCCACCTGCATCATTGTCATCCATCGAATCTGGACTACTATCTACATCTGTAGGTGGCGTATTGTTTGGATTAGTATCATCATCTGCGCTACTGATCTCTGCCACATTCACTATACTACTCTCCATGAAGTCATCATCAATAGTAAAGTCTATAGTAAGTGTAGTACTCTGACCAGCGGCCAAGAAGATAATAGGATTGACTGTAGTCGCTACGCCTGCCATTTCTGACCAATCTGAATCAGCTAATGTAAGACCCGTAGGTATGTAATCTACTACTTCAATATTAAAGGCATCTTCTGTTCCTTGGTTAGTAACTGTAATCGTAAATGTTACATCACTTCCTGGGCTAAATGGACCCGCAGGAACTGGAGAAAGTTGCTTCACTAAGGCTAAATCGAATATTTCTAGATCAGGACACACTTCATCAGTAATGTCTGCCTCTCCATCATTATTAGTATCTAATAGCGCTTGATTAAATAAGCCTTCTCCTGCAATCGGTGTTCCAGGGGTAGACATACCGCAATCGGTAAGCACTCCATCACCTGGAGTTCCTGGACTATTAACATCTATACTCACTCCTACTGTAAGGGTGAAAGTATGTGCCATTCCATTATCAAGAGTAATATCATCTCCTAGCACCCATCCTCCCATAGGAGGTGTAGTAGGCAATGCCCCAGCACTTGGAATATCACTAGTAAATGCTGCAGATGTTATGGTAAAGTCATCATCAAATGAAGGAAGATCAGCGAGGTCATACATACCTTCTTTTCCACCTATATTCTCCACGACTATGTCATATACTACTTCATATTGGCCAGCGGCTATTTCTACTAGAGAAACAAAACTCTTATCTAATACAAAGTATGGTACATCATCGCATACCTCATCTTCGATATCTGGTATATTATCATTGTTGATATCTAAGGTAGCTAAATTGTATAGTCCTTCCGTTGGCTCTGGATTCATTGGATCTATTGTGTTACCACAAGAAGCTGAATAAACATCATCTCCATCTACTCCATCTTCAAGATCTAAGCAAACACTAATAAATAATGTAAATGAATCTTTTACTGATGGTGCGATCACTTGATCATCTGCTAACGTGTATTCTGATGTCGTCGTAGGTAGAGATCCTCCTGGATTACCTACAGCTGTTGTATTATAAATTGCTGATGTAAGGATGAAATCATCATCATAACCTGGATTATCAACCAAATCATAAGTACCGTCTGCACCACCAAGGTTTTCTACTTCAATAGTATATACTAAATCATAGCAATTATCTCCTGTTAGTGTTGTAGATATTAATGTTTTGTCTAAGGTCAAGTATGGTAACTCACCACAATCATCATCTTCTGATTCTGGCATACCATCATCATTTAAATCTAGACTCGCATTATTATACAATGCTTCTCCTGGACCTGCGTTTTCTACTCCACTACCTTGTCCACACTGAGTATACATACCGTCTCCTGGGGTCGGTCCATTAACTGAGAGTAGATCTATAGATACCGTATAGGTAACTACATAAGTATGAGTAACCATAGGGTCAATAGAAACATCATCTCCAAGTAGATATCCTGGAGCTGCTGGTATAGGCAATGCTAATCCACCTGATTGTCCTGCATTACTACTATACGTAGCGGATGAGATAACGATATCATCATCAAATGCAGGCATATCATAAATATCGTACTCGGTAGCATGTACCGCACTGTTTTCTACTGTAATAGTATATGATACGATGTATTCATTAGTGACTCCAGTAGGAGTTATATTAGTAATACTTTTTTCGAATAAAAGACACGGTAATACATTGAAAGTCGCTGATCGTGACTTACACACATCTCCAACATTGTAATATTCTAAAAGGTATGTACCGTCCTCTGTAGCAATAAAAGTATCATTGTTTCCTGCTTGGACTGGAGCCTCAGCATTATCATTTTCAACTTTGATCCAATTGTAGTTTGTAAATCCTGCTGGACCTGTAAACGTTGCTGTCTCTGTAGTACAAAGAGAACCTTGATCAAACAGCACTTCGATTAGTTGCTCTTCCACTTCTACAGGATATCTCGCATCAAATGTACATACTTGATCTCCTTGAGTAAAAGTGACATTTACAAAATAATTGATATCTGCAGTTGGATCACAAATCTCTGGTGTCAAACTAGTGTTATCATCAAGATATATGTTTGGCAACCATTCTACAGTTACTTGATCTTCATACTCAGATGCAATGTTTAACTCTAATAATTGACATCCTACATTACAAACTGTAAGCGTATCAAATGGACCAAACGTGAAGTTTGCAAGCGTCGTTATATCTGTTGAGAACGTAAATTCTTGACATCCTCCCACTTGACTTGTGATATCTAATCTTACAGATGAATTTACACCATAGCCTTCGTTAATCATGATCGATAAACTATCTCCACCTGCGATCTCAGTAATCGTTGCAGCCGCTTCTGGCACTGTTGCTACTGTATAATCTCCACAATTAGAAATGTTTAATGGAACATTAGGACAAAGAACAATATCAGAACCTAATTCATCTGATAACTCAGGTTCAATACTATCGTAGAAGTAATCTTGCGCATCACAAACACAATTAGTTTCCTGCATAACCATAAGGAATACAGGACATGCTAAATTTTCATCAATGTTAAAGCATCCTTCTAGAATTTCTGATTCGCCTGTACCTAATAGTACTACGTGATCCATAGAATCAAGCTTAGTATCAAAATCATCAAGTTGACCATTAAAATTGAGATCTCTTATCAGTGCTATGGTTACAGAATTACTATAATATGGTCCTGTATTTAATAGATCCACAGTATAGCACATAGGTACTGTACCATCTCCATTTCCACAACCTATAGTTAGATTTTGATCATCAATAGTTAACGGTGGTAAAAATTCGATATCAATAATAGGATTGACACTATTCAGTACATTGACTGAACACTCGATTCCTTGAGCCATACATTCTTGAGACATAATCTCAGAAGAAACTCCTACTCCCAAATCTTGCTCTCCACAAGAAACATCTTCAGGAACTGTAAAATTAAATCCAGTCTGGAATGCTTCTCCAGGGCCTATACCGTCTGGAATATCAAAGCATATATGTGTTATGTTACCATTAGTCGATTCTGTAAAGTTAGGTGTATGTCCTGCTGGACTAACGAATGACACACTACCTGGGCTGTATGCGAATGTGCTAGTCTCTATATCCATACAGACCATACTATTCTCTGTTTGTCCGAGGGGCGAAGTATTGAGGTAAGTAAGTGTTAATTGTGATTCAACTCCACAATTAGCTTCTATAGGATCTGCGAATACAAAAAACTGAGGGAAATCAGCTGGATTCGCATTTTCGATGATAATCGGTGGACTATCAATGAAACTTGTCTTAATTCTAGATTCACATGGGTCTGCTGCATCTCCTTGGAACCATATAGATGATCCTGAAGTATATTCATCACAGACAGTCTCTACTTCGAAAGTAAACATTACAAAGTTACTATCTGCCATGGATGCTACGCCAGGTAATCCCATACTATTAATTGGATCTCCTGGTAATACACCACTCCAAATACCATCTTCAGGATATTCAAAATAAGTACCATAAGCATTATTTTGAGTACCGTCTGGAGTTGGATCTGGTATCGCTACACCAGGAACTGTATTCGATGGTCCTCCAGGATAAGAAACTCTCCATGAACCTGGCACAAAGTTAAGACCTGTTGGGAACCACCACATTGCCTCTATATCTGCAAGGGTAGCTACCTTTACGTTTTTGACAATCGTCATTAATTCGAAAGTTGTACATAGTGGAATTTCTCCCAAGTTAGCTGGCATCCATTCTGCTTGAATTTCTGCTTCTTCGGCTATATATTGGTAACATGCTCCTACTTGATCACAAGCTCCTCCTTCTGCTGAAAACAATGCGGCCTTTTCTGGTGCTATACATCCAGATGTCGTAGTCATACATATCTCAGTGTCTACATCTAATCCTACTGGACAGAATAATAATTCTGTGTTTAATTTTATAGTCGCACATTCACCTACCTGTAGTGAATCACTAGAAATCGCATATGCATTATATTCGGTAGTAGCTTCTACTAATATTGAACTAAGAGGATTATCATTTTCATCTACTGCTCCTAAAAAGTCTATAGTGGTTGGAATGATTACACTTGTTACAACATTCGTGTGCGTGGCCATGTCTTCTCCGTTATTATCTGCGCAGACCATATATACATTTTGTTCATTGACACCCTCCTCATCAGCAATCAATAAATTAGCAACTGAAGGAATTAAAGGTGGGAAATTCTGAGAGCTATCTATAAAAGCTTGTGTTGATGTAATTAGATATCCTCCCTGTCGCATTGGGTTGACCGCAAAATTACTTGCATTTGGATCGGTTGTAATTTTTTGGAAGTAACTATTACAACCTTCTGCTGGGTCTGCACTACATCCTTCACCAAATGGATTAATAGGGAACATGTAGAAGTAAGAAGTATTCGTATAATCTCTATCGTCCGTAGAAATATTACCGTAATAAGAATTTTGTCTTTGGCGAGCCAATGTTGGTATGTATGGCTCTGCGAACTGATATTCTAATCTAAAGTCAGTAGACTCTATATCTTCTGGACATAAAGAAGATAATGAATAACGAATTCCATAAGTACATGTATCTGGACCACCCACCATCAAATGAGGGAATGGATCTCCTGGTAAGTGTACGAGTGAAGGTATGTCACAATAATCACCAGTTTCATTAGGTCCATCAGGTCCCCAACCATATGGCAATGATATAGCTTCTAGATATTGTTCATCCACTAATTTCATAGCGGCTAGAGTATCGGAATTTTCTGCAACACAACAAAGTCCTCCGTTGCCATCATCAATACACGCTAAATTTCCTTCGTCAGTTTGTATGTATTCTGCTGGGAAAGTTTCTTCCGAACCATCAGGCATGATGATCACACCATCTCCGAGATAAACCATGTTATTAGGAAATTCGAATTGAAGATATTCAGTAGCCATATAAGGTCTATATTCATTTTCGAACCATGGCAATTCACCCATAGCTAAATTAGTTGGTACTGGATTAGTCAATGAAAATTCATAATTCACTTCCGTATCACAATCCTGAACAAAAACATTTGTTGAAATAGATACTGGACCTGGCAAGTGCTCTTGGATTGGAGCGGTAACACTACAATCTGAGAATACATTGTTAGAAGTACATGTAGATTCATCCGTTCCATATCCGATAAAATCTAAATATAAATATGGAGCATCAGGAAAAGATGTGCCATTAATGGCTTGCAAATCATACCCTGGATTATGTATCATAGGTACTTCGTATTCTACTATAATCTTATCTCCATTTTTCATAGGGAACTGTAACCAGAATTCCTCAAAACACGGATTGACATGATCAGCACTAGTACCTGTTGCCGATTGTGTACCCTCAATTGGACAACCTGCTGGTGCTTGCCAATAGATAGTCATTCTAGAATGATCCGTAAATTCATCTGTGGATGATGTATTTTGCATATCATAATAAACAATATTGCTAGGGTAATTAGGATTTATATCTGGATCATCTTCACAGACTCCATAATTATTAGCTGCTCCACCAGGCGCGGCTTGATTATAAGATAATCCATATCCTTCGACACCAAAATTCTCTAATTGTATACTTGGATAGATATAATTATCTCTAACTGAGTGCGTATAGGCTTGCATACAAGTCGGTATTCCGATCTCAGTTTTTGTGCCAGTAGCACTATCGTACCAGAACCAACCTAAAAACTTCGCATGGTTAATATCACCAATAAGCGGTGAAGCAGGAGCTCTACTTTCATCTAATCTGATCAACCATGATCGATCCGCTTTTTTAATTTCATCTATATCATTAATCAAGAATTCGTTAGAACGGAAAAGTGTATCACCAGGCAAAAATCTAATTTGATCTGCTCTTGGCACATCATCTTTAGTCAGCTGCATTGTCATTTCCTTATCTGCAAAACCATAATTTTTTCTATAATAATCAGCAACTGTTCCTTCCATTGCACATGGACAAGGTGGCGTACCATTCCATTGTACATAAATCGTTGCATTTCCACAAGATCGTACAATATCACATGGATCAGGTCCACAGTCATTACATTCTTCAACTACCTTATAACTCAAATATGCATAGTCATTTGGCGCACAAAAGCCTTCATACTCTAAGTTGAAGTAATAATCATTAATAGTTGCATTTGGATCTCCAGCGTCGATAGTAATGGTTAAACCTACTGTATCTAATATACCGCCTCCTAAATCAACAGTTTGATATTCAGCTGTAGTTGTACCTACTGCCATTCCCATATAAGTAGCAGATCCACTTTCATACCTAATGTGATTTATCCTTTCTCCAGCAGCGACAACATTAACTATCATTTTTATTCCTCCAGGACTTGCGCAAGGAGTGATATTGTTGAATCCAAACTCATAGTTGTAATCAAACCCTTCTATTCCAGGATTCCATACATTCGCTGTTGTAGCAAAAACTTCTGTGATTGGGATACCATACCCACTTATAGTCATAGTATTATCACTACTAGAAATCTCTCCATAATTAAATTCTATGGCTGGACTAAATGGTTGATTGGTTTGGAAGCCTTGTCCACAGTTACGTTGGCCATTCACTTCTATCCTATCTAAGTAGCAGGCCAAATCACCGTCACATGATGACATGGCATCTGAACATCCTATGTCTATCATCGTCGTGAATGTAAGCTGCGTACCACCAACTAAATCATTCAAAAATACTCCACCATCTTCATCAGTAAGACCATATGCTGGATTAGTGTTAGTAGAAAAATCTATAGTTAAAGTACTTCCTGTAAAAGACCATAATGAGGCATCTAGCATCGTACCATTTACCATTAGTCCTGAAATAGTCAATCCATTTCCTAGACAAGCTTTATACTTTACTATTAGATCTTGCCATAGACCATCTAGAGGATTTGGGTTGGCTGATTCTATCGTAATATCATAACTTAAATCTGCTCCACAGATACCACCATAGCTAATATTACTACTCGTAGCTACTACTGTAGATCCAAAGTTAGGAGTGAAGTTAACAGCACCATTCATAGATGATACATCACCACATACTTCATCATTACATCCGTAGAATACGTTGTAATCCAATATCATAGCTTCATCAGTACAACCTGCTACGCCGTAGCATATTTCGATAGTCAAATCTTCATTAACATCGAATAAATCATCTGAATTTGCCCCAGGACCAAAGTTAGGTCCAAAATATTGTCCGTCAATATTGGCGGAGAGTGTAGAAGTCATTGGATCCACAACATAATCTGTAACCGCAATGCCATTGACAGAAAGTCCTTCTACAGAGTAAAAGTTAAGTTTCAATCCTGCTACTTCAAAATCGAAATTCGATAGATTAGATTGTAATCCATCTTGTGATATTAATATGCTTTGACAGCCTGGGTTGGCCGTAGTCATTATATTTGCTTCTGAAGGTGAAACACTCAATACATTTAATACTGGCACTTTTATACCTCCATTATATTCTCCTATTTCTTCAATACTCTCAGAACAAGATCCTGTAGTTCCGTCTGAATCTGGATAACTAAAGTTCACTGCTGCATCAAAATTCAGTGGTGTTTCAGATTGTAAATCGACAGCACAATCAGCCTGTACTCCGATATTAATTATAAAAACTCCAGCCGAATCTATCGATGGAATTAAGAATATTGGGTTGTTTGCATCTGCTACGTCTAATTCTCCAACTGTACCTTCTGGGTAATGACTTGCTACAAATCCACCATAAGAAAGACCTTCATCAAAGTTAATTTCCACTTGAACATTAGATATTGGACATTCCGCATTATTATATACCAAGAGTGATATAGTATCTGGAATAGAACAAACATTAAGTATATCAACTGTTGGGAAATTAGGTACACCATCTAATGAACTAAACACAAGCTGTGGACAGTCATCACAAGCCACTGATGGCGCCTCTGGCACATCATATGTAATACATATCTGAGGCGCTGATGCTGGATCAGTATCATACGATTCCGCATTTCTACGTCCTTTTCCTGAGATTAGGAAACCAATATTATTTCCTAAAGTATATCCTGGTCTGTCTACTATCTCTTGTACGATAGCGGTTAAGTCTGTTGTTTTTTGAGCTGTACCCGCATCTCCTTGCGTCCAAGTTCCTGGTGTCCAAGAAGCACTTGCTGCTGTCTTAGTTCTACTTAAGATGTCATCTGCCGCCGAAAAAGGATTTGCGTTATCTTCAGCAATTCCGTATACTGTTAATGCGGCAGCTCCTGTACTATTGCTTTCTGCAGTAAATTGAATCTCTGCACTCAATATAGTAGCCCCTGGAGGAATCATATTGCCAGAGGAAATTACACCTACTGTCATACCACCATTCCCAGTTGCACCGAGTGAGAGTCTCTCTTCACAATATCTACCATTGAAGGTACTTTGTGAACCATCATGGTCACAAGCTGCGACTACTTGGCACTCTGTCTCTTCAGCCATAAGCGAACTTGCTCGCCAATAAGCTTCTTTAGCATTAAGGTAACTTTTATATAAAGCTTCCTCTTTAGAACAATCTGCAAGACTGTAATCAAAAGCCGTTGTTTTAACCGCGTCATATGTAGTGACAAGGTCAGAAATGTTGCGTTTAATCGGATCCGCACTCCAAAGGGAAGTTACCGAAATCAATAAGATGAAAATGAAAATAGAGGTTGTCTGGGCTGACTGTAGAATTTTCATAAGAGGTGTTTTACATGTAAATAGTGGCGTACCAAAGTACAATAGCTTTATAGCTACTATTATCACGAAGTAAAACTTCTTATCCTCAAATGTTGGTTTGTCCATTTCTGAACTAAGCGTAAAGATATTAAATATTTTTACAATATGTTAATTTTCACCCTTTATTTCATTCTTAAGTGGAAGTATCTCCAATTATGAATAATTTACAACATTCTACAACAAGAATATCTTGACAAATAGTAGTTGAGAGTACAAAGATGGTCTTCCACCTAAGCCTCTATTTGTATATTCTATTTTTGATCATATTCAACCCGTTTTCGGTAACAATATTGCTTTAAACGGTAAAGTCTTTATTCATAGAAATATGCCACAAAAAAGGAGTGTTTGAATTAAATCAAACACTCCTTTTTAATATTGATTACTATCCTGATATAATGTCTGGAAAGTCTTTCTTCAATTCTTATCACACATTTATAAAACCATTAATCCTATTTTATTATAATGAGCTTCTCAGTCCAAGTATCTTCGGCGGTTTCTATCTGTATTGTGTATAGGCCAGGATAGAATGTAGACACATCTAATCTCAACTCATAACTATCCATTGCTATCTCATCCAATACTAAGCCTGATCTAATTAGCTTTCCATCTTTACTATAAACACTGACCATCGCATCTTCAACTCCTGATCCTATTACTTTGATTATAGTAGCATTGATCGTCGGGTTTGGATATAGGCTCATCACTGGAGACACATTTTCTCTAGTTACTGATACAATATCACTATAGTCTACTCTTCCGTCAGTATCTACTTGCTTTATACGATAATAGTATACTGCCGCCTTAGCAACATCCATGTCATTAAAATTATATTCGCTTTGTTCCAATGACATTCCTGTAGCTACTACTTTTGCTATCATCGAGAATGATGGCTCATCTCCTACTCTCCTCTCTACTTCGAAGAATTCAGAATTGATTTCTGTAGCAGTAGACCATTCTACTAAATTATGATCCTCTCTATTCTTAGCTTTCACATACAACCATTCAACTGGCAATACTCCTAATGCCATACCTGCATCAACACTACTTACTTTCTGTCCTGAGTTGAGCGCATATGCATTAGTTGTATTAGCTCCGTAAGCGTGTGTAACATCACTATCCTTTTCATCATCGCCAGCAGCATTAGATACAGTTGCCCCATACCCTGTAGGAGGTGTAAATTTGAGGTAGTAACTTTCCTGCTGTAAATAATCCATCTTATACTCACCATCCGTATCTGTAACTGTCTCCGATACCATATTGTCATCTAAGTCAAAAGCTTGAACCATTACTCCTTGAAGTGGTTCTTCCCCTTCCTCTTGAATTCCATTCTGATTAGAATCATGCCATACAAAATTTCCAACCTCAGCCATTGGATAGAATCCAGCGCCAATATTACAAACCTCTTCTCCAGAAAGTACTGTAAATGAATTCGTAGTATTGAGACCATTTGCATTTGTTACATCGCTATCTTTATTTTCATCGTTACCTACATTAGGTTGTGCTTGTACTAATCCAATTGATGGAAGCTTAAAGTGTAAATAATAAGTCCCAGGCGGTGCACAGAACTTATAATATCCGTCATCTGAAGGAGTACCTGGTTTATGTCCTGTATACATATCATCCCACTCTTCCCAAACTCCATTGGTAAGTCTCCATAATGTTACCTTTAGTCCATTGATACCATTCTCTACAGAATCTTCGACGTCATCAGTATCTACATCATACCAAACCGTCTCTCCAATAGGTACACACATATAGTATCCAGCATCGATTGATAGATTATTTTCTCCTGGACCTAACAAATAAAGATCTGTAGTACTTCCTCCATCTTGTATTACAACTTCATTAGTAATATCACTATCCAAATCATCATTTTCGCCTTGCTCAGCAAATGTAGAAATGAAACCATCCGGATCAATAAATTCTACAAAATATGAATCTGGAGTTAAGTTTTCGAATAGATAAAACCCATTCCCATCTGTTGATGTGGTTCCAACAAATTCTCCATTATCATTGTATAAATTAACAATAACCCCTTCTATTCCTGGTTCACCAGCATCTTGAATACCATTAGCATCTAAATCATGCCATACATAATCTCCTAAACTTGCATTAGCAATTATTATGATTATAGCTGGATCAAAATCATCATCACCATTTGTCTCACTGATATCATCATTATCTTCGTCAGGATTAGCATTGTCACCATCATTAGGTATCGAATCATCATCTATAAATATTGCACCACCAAGTAGTGAAGCATGAGCTATCTCTGCATTATTGACAATCGATTGTTGATCAAAATTAGGGTCTACAGTAAACGTAATAGTTACCGTTTCATTCTCCCCAGCAGCAATAATAGAAATAGGTACATCTAAGTTTGCCACACCCATTGATTCTGTCCATCCACTTCCTGATAATAAAAGTCCGTTAGGTATATAGTCATTAATCTGAACATCATATGCATCTACGGTTCCTTGATTAAATACCGTAATATCAAATGATACCATCCCTCCAACATATAGTGGATTATCCGTCGGCTCTCCAATTACTTTGATCAATGCTAAATCTTGATGCTGCTCTACAGTGATTTCCACACCATCTTCATCATCGTCGTCGCCATCATCATCGTCGTCTTCATCTTCTTCTTTTCCTGTATCTGGATCACTATCTTCATCATCGCCATCATCTTCTGTGATCTCTGTATCATTTGTAAGACTAGTTCCTTGGAAACTATCAGAAATTACAAATGTCAGAGTTACTGTTTCTGATGACCCTTGCAATAAAGAGCCAATTGTGAATGTTAAATCTCCATTGTCTACTACATTTCCTGACGCGTCACTAAACTGATATTCTAATCCAGTTTGTGGTATATCCGTGAATGTAATATTCGATGCATTTAACGAACCTTCATTTGTTACTGTAATAGAATAGGTCACTGTACTATCTTGTGCATATGGGCCAGCACTCGTAACCATCTTATCAATAGCTAAATCATACGTCTGTCCTACGGTCAATTGTGCAGGATCATAGTCATCTTCGTCCGATGTATTATCCATGCCGCCTGTACTATTATCAGATACATCATTGTCGGTTGCTAGCTCATTTGTACTACCATCATTCGTATTCAATAAGTCGCTATCTTCATCAGTGTATACACTTGATTGTCCGTCAATATTTGTCGCACTTACGATCTCTGCATTGTTCACAATTGTTGTGCCTTGGAATGCCGCATCAATTTTAAATGTCAATGTCACTACTACTGTATCGCCTGATGCAATCTCTTCCAATTGGAAGTTGGGTCCTGCGCCTATTACACTTACGGCATTACCTTTTATACTCGTCGCTGTTGGTGATAAACTTACATAGTTCAACTCATTGGCATTAAAGTAATCTGATACTTCTACATCAAATGCATCTAGCGTTCCTTGGTTGTAAATCGTAATATCATACGTCACCGTACTGTCTTGTCCGTAGGCGGTACCCGCTGGATCTGCGATCTCCTTTGTTAATGCTAAATCGAAGTTCTGAGTAATCATTACTTGTGCAGGATCGTAATCATCTTGATCGCCTATCGTATCCGGAGTATCGTTGTAATCGTTGTCTGTTCCTATCTCTGTTACGTCATCATTGTCTCCAATAATATCTGTCAACTCATCATCTTCATCGTCTTGATTTAGTACATTTTCTGC
>CALKJD010000113.1 GCA_937995755.1 uncultured Saprospiraceae bacterium
GTGATAGTGATGATTGGATGTATGGAGCAGCTGGAATATATGCTATGACTCCAGAAGTTGGACCTCAAAATTATGGGTTTTGGCCACCTGCTAATGTTATTGATGAGGTGAATAAACTTTCTTTAGTTATGAATCTTAGAACAGCTCATCTAGTACATAGCTATATCCAAATTACAGAAGATAGTCCTAAGATTCTATCGAAGGAATCAGGAAGTATACCTATTACATTATCTAACTATGGATTGGCGAGTGGTAATATCTCGGTGACAATAGAGGCCTTAGATAGTGATGCTGAAGTGTCATTTTCAGAGCAGTTGTATACGCTTGAGCATTTACAAGCTGTAGATATTAATTTCGAATATCAAATTTTGGCTGAGGAGAGTGCAGAAATCTCTTTTTTAGTTACTATCAATAATGGTGATTACACCTTTACCGAGGAGATAAAAAAGACTTATTTAAAAGGTGATTTTAACGTTTGGTATAGAAATGATGCCGATAATATATCTCAATGGAATGTAGAAGGGAGTTGGTCTACAACGCAGTCAGATTTTGTGACTGCTCCAACAAGTATTACGGATTCTCCAGATGGTGATTATGAAGGAAATAATGACATTACTATTCAGTTAAATGAAAGTATAGACCTTACTACAAGTCAAGATGCTATAATAAAGTATAATGCGAAATGGAGTATAGAAGAAGGGTGGGATTACGTAGAGTTTTTAGTTGGTGTGGAAGGTGAAGCATTATCGCCGCAATGCGGAAATTACACTGTCATAGGAAATGCTAATCAAGATGAAGGCCAGCCGCTGTACAGTGGTTTTCAAGACGATTGGATAGTAGAGGAGCTTTCTCTTAGTGATTTTGTGGGTCAAAAGATACAAATAGCGTTTAGGTTTGTATCAGACGCTTACGTAGAAGAAGATGGGTTTTACTTCGATAATATAGAAATACTGACAGTTGGAGATCCAATAAGCGGAACGAAAGAAATACAATTGAGTGATTTATCAATACAACCGAACCCAAGCAACGGTGATGTACAACTAACTTTTGATCTTTCAGAGGATCAGAATGATGTAGAGATAGTGCTGTATAACAATATGGGAAAACAAGTGTCACGAACGACTATAGGAAATAGAGTAAGTGGCTCTCATATGATAAAATTAGATACAAATGATCTACAAGAAGGACTATATATTTGTCAGCTTGAATCCAAGGGAGTAACATCGTCTGCCTTGAAATTTGTAAAGTATTAGTATATACAATAAAGAGGCTCCATCATGGATGGAGCCTCTTTGCATTCTAATTATCTATGGATTGACGATTAAAAATTTCGTTAAATACGTTCATGATAATATCAAATCATCAGCAAGATAAGGCCGAATTTGGTATTTTATATGGGTGACGCGGTCAAATGGAGTGAACGCGTCGCAACTTTATTTTTGATCTGATCTAAGTCTTGTTAGGAAGTCTGTTTTTCTTCTGTAAGCGACTTGTAGTACCTTGTTATTGGACATGGTTACCTCTGGGGCTCTACCTTTGCCTACGCTCCTTACATGCTCGCAATTGACTACTATAGATCTATGTATTCGAAAGAAAAGACCTGGATTTAGCAATGTTTCAAAGAAATTGAGTGTGAGAGCAGATATTCTCTTTCGATTTTCAGTTAAATGAAAGATAGTATATCTCTCTTGCGTTTCTAAATATAATATGTCTTTGATAATGACGGTGTCGCTGGTATTATAGCTTGATATCAATAAGTGTGTCGGATCGTCTGGACCATTACTAATATGAGATTTTATAAACTCAATATTAGCGGCATGTGTAATCTTCATTTCTCTGACTTTACTAATAGCGGCTCGTAATTCATCGAGATTTATCGGCTTGAGAAGGTAGTCAATGGCAGAATGCTTGATTGCCTTAATTGCGTAATGCTCATATCCTGTGGTAAATATGACCTTGAATGTTGGGTTTGTGAATTTCGTAAGGACATCAAATCCAGTCCCTCCTGGCATTTCTATATCTAAGAATACTAAATCTGGATTATGTGTTTGAATGCATAATATCCCATCCTCAACATTTTCAGCTATTGCTACTATCTCAACGCCTACAAGATACTGAGTCGCCAGTTGATTCAATAGTTCACTATTATTGATCTCATCTTCTATTATTACTGCACGTATCATTGTAGCGGAAGTATTAGTGTTGATCTTAAACCTTGTCCTGTGGTTTGATCTATATTATTAAAACTAAAGTTAGAATCAGGGTAAGATTTTTTTAAAATTAAGATTCTATCTGATATAAGAGTAAGTCCTAAGGAATTGTGTTTTATTTTTTTCTTTGTATTAGCTGTTTGGATTCCTTCACCATTATCTTCAATTACTATTTCAATATATTCGCTACCTAGAGGTCTCATATTTAACGTAATTAAACCAATATTCTTTTTGTTTTTAAATGCATGCTTAATACTATTTTCAATTATTGGCTGTACTATTAGACTCGGTATTTTATCTATGTGGATATTAAGAGTTGTATCAATGTTGTAGATGATGTCAAAGCTAGATGGGAATCTTAATTGTTCTAATTCAATATAGTTTTTAATAAACATTAATTCACTCTCGATGGTGATGTAATCCATTCTAGAATATTCTAAACTTTTTCTTATGAGAGTTGAGAATTTACTTAAATAATGATTGGCGCCTAGAACGTCTTTTTTGAAAATTAAGTTTTGAATAGAATTGAGTGAGTTGAAAATGAAATGCGGATTCATTTGATTTCTAATGGCAGCGATCTCAGCTACCTTGGCTTGGGTTTTTGCTTCCTCTAATGCTAGTTCGTTTTCTTTTATTATGTTATACCTGTTTAGGAAATAGAACCCTACTAAGAGCATAGCGATCAAGCTACAGATAATCAGTAATGCGTTAAACCATAAAGTGTCACTGAAGTGAGGGCATATAGAAAATGTTATTTTTTCACTTGATGAGTTCCAAACATTGAATTTGTTTTGTGCATTTACTTCAAATACATACTTGCCGTGATCTAGATTTTCAAATATTACCTCTCGATCATTAATGTAGTTCCAATCCGATGGTTCTCCATTTTTCGTGAGTTTATATTTGTATAGAGATTGATCACTACTCTTATTGTGTCGTATAGCAGTGAATTTTATGTCAATTTTGTTTTGATCGTAATTTAATATGTTGAGTGAGTCGACATTAACTTCTAAGTCATTAACTGATACGGAGTTGATATTTAAAGGAGTTTGTGTTCTTGGTTTTGTTATTTTTTGCGAAGGAAAGTAACATATGCCGTTCGGACTTGCGACATAAATTTTTTCATTCCATTTGATTACATCGTTGATATAGCTGGAGTTAAGGCCGTCAGCTTGATCAAATGCTTCAATGAATTTTAAATCAGTTAAGCTATTGCTGTAACTTAATAGGTTTAAACCTTTATTCGTTGCCACCCATATTTCATTGCTATCTATGACTTCTATAGTATTTACGATGTTAGTAGATAGACCATCTTTTGTATTGAAGTGGATCACTTCATCTGAATTAATTATAAATATTCCATTGCCTATCGTACTTATCCAAATGTTATTAAGTGCATCTATTGTGATGTCGTTAATCCTACCAAAAGATTCTCCATTGCTAGTGAGTACGTTTTGTGGGTTTTGATAATCGAAGTTTTCCATAATAAGAACTCCAGAAAGGGTTCCTATCCAAATGTTGTTTTTCAAATCTTCAATAAAGCAAATAGGTTTATCATGAGTTTTTATTAATAGATGATTTTTTTTATTTAATAAATTTATTCGTATATCATTTTTGGTGCTTGAGATAGTATCTAGAGTCGAAGTGACTAAGGTTTCTTTTTTTCTTTTAGATATTGATTGAATGGCCACAGCATCGCCATTAAATTCAATGTCTTGGTTTAAGAGTCGTAGAACTTTACCATTTTGTACAGTTTGAAATTGATTAATATCATTGTTTCTTGTTGTGTTGTCAATCAGATATTCAATGGAATGGTGTAAGGTGTCAATTCGTATTATGCTACTACTTGAAGTGCCGCAAAGAAGGTAGTCCGAAAAACTATGAAAACGGAGATAGTTTTTATTGTCTATGTTCTTTAGTTTTGAATTCAATGTTAGCACATCGATGTTTGCAATGTATAAGATTCCTTTGTTTCTGGTGGATATCCAGTATCCATTGTTTTTGTCTTTAGTTATTGCCGTTGATTCATATACAGTTAATAAGTTATCTGTTACTTTATATGTGCTTTGGTTTTTAGACGTTTTCTGAAGTAGATTGCTCGAGTTGCTAGTGTACCAAAAGTTAGATTCATCCTCATATAAAAAATTTATGTTGAAAGTGGGGTCTAGAGATTTTAGAAAAGGAAGCTGATTTTTTGTGATAGATATAGAAGTTCTACGTCCTGTTATTTTATTCATGTTTTCATAGAAGCAAAATGAATCGATGTAGTAGATGTTATCTTGGTAATGAGCATCGTATATTTTTGGCTGACTATACTTGTCAAGGGTTATAATTTCGAATATTTTTTGATCATTACATGTGAGATATAGTTTTTTGTTACTTCCCTCTCTTATTTCTTTTATATAATTTCCGCCTAATGTGTCGATGATGCTTCTTAGTTGGTCATTAAATATATAAGGCGTAAAATCTCCATCTTCATAAAGCGTAATTTTTCCATTATATCCAAAAAACCAAAGAGTGTTGTCTGAGCTTTTAAATATTTCGAAGTTGACGTTATCACCAAGACCATTATGAGTAGTGTAAGTGGTAAACTGATAGCCATCATAGGAACAAACACCTCTATCTGTGGTAAACCACAATACGCCTTTATGATCTAGCTCTACATCGTAGACCTCATTACTCGGTAAGCCATCATCAATCGTATAATTGACATAGTATGGATCTTGGCTATAGCATGTGGTCGCATAGCAGATTATCATCATGAAATAGAGATGAAATAACTTCATGTCCGCAAAATACTTGTTTTCTTTATTCGATTGGAGTTAAAGGATGACATTTATCTCGTAGTTAACTTTGTGCAACTCTTGTGATATTTCCGTACTTTTACTTATTAGCTTTATAGAGCAAGCTCTAAATCGCGGCTTCAGGGCTAAATAGTAATCCTAATCAACTGAAATATTAAATAATTGGCTAAATCTCAAGAACTCTTCGAATTGCACTTTGATGGAGATGTCGTCTATCAAGGAGAAAAACTCTATGATAGTGGTGCTGTGCATGAGATCAATAAGCCAGAAAAGAACCTATGGACCATTATGGTGCATGATGGTATATTTTATGAAGTTGAGTTATTCAGTCCATTTGCTCAGCGACGTAAGAGCTCTTGTGAATGTGATGAGTATAAGCAAACGAAATCCTGTAAACATATAACAGCAGCTTTATTCGCGCTACGTACTCAACTACGAGAAGAAGCCGAACGAAAGGCTGATAGACAAAAACACAAAACTACATCTGGCAAAAAGCTCAATATTAATACGTTACTACAGGAATTGGATAAGCAGGATTTGATGCATTTTATCAAGGCTTATGCACGAAAGGATAAGAATTTTAATATAGCTCTGAAGGCACACTTTGCAAGGCGTGTTGATCTAGAAGATAATCATGCGAAGTATAAAGGGATTCTTGATAGTATAATCAAACCAATTACTTCGAATACCAATAGAGCTAAATCTGCCGATCTCAAAAGCTTTATAGCTGTATCTAAGGAGTTGACTGCACAGCTAGAAGATGCATTATCAGTGTCTGATTATCGAGATGCGTATTATATCATTGATGCTGCTATATCCAAAACGGAATATGTAAGATATCATTATGACAACTATGCAGATGAAACTTCAGCTATTAGTCAAAGATTTCATGATCTGCTGGTGTTGCTACATCAAAGGGTACATGCAGAAGAACTGAAAAGCAGCTTACTTGAATTAATTATAGAACTTCCACAAAGGAGTTACTACAGACATAATGATTTAGAAAATCACCTGTATTATTTGCTAATAGGTAAACAGCATAAGGATAAAGAGTTAATGCTTCGACTCAAGGAGATATGCTTAGGTACTTTGCTTAAGAAGCAGAGAGAGGATAATGACATAATTACATTATTGTCGATTGTTCTCATGTTGGATTTTCATCTTACCAAATTGAAAGATATAACATGGTTTGTTACCGATTATTCTAAACTATCAATGAGTGTAGTGGACAGATTAGTTCAAGCAAATCAAGCTGAAGTATCTGTCAAGTTGATGAAAAAGATGCAATCACACTTTCCTAAATCTAGAGAGTTAAAGCGTAAATTACTACAAGTATACCTTACACTTGATCAGTTAGATGAGCTGACTAAACTATTGCCAAAGTATGTTATACAGTCTGACGATACAAAATTGCTGTTTAAACTTAAAGATAAATTGTCTAGTGATCAGTGGACGGATGTAATACTTGAACTTATCACCTATTATAAAGAAGATCCTACTAAGAAATCAATACTAGCTAGTCTGTATTTCCAAGAAGAGGATTATGATTCACTAATAGCCTTGATGCATAGTGGGGTAGAGATTGACTTGGTTATGAATTATGATCATAAGTTATACCGTACCTACCATAAAGACTTAACAGAGATTTACCAAAAAGTGCTATCTGAGATAATTGATAGTTATTTAGGTGATAAGGCGCAGATTTCTGTGAAAAAAGCGATATATCATATGGATCAATTAGGTGCAAAAAAACTGAGACGAAATGTACTCGCTTATCTTGAGAAGGAATACAAACACCGTATTCAGTATTTATTCTAATGTCTATCTTGTCTTAGTATAGATTAGTTTCCGAGTAAGAAAATTAGAAGCTCATCTAGTCTAGTTGCCCAATAGTTTTCAGTGTGGTCATGACTTTCAAATACTTTTGTCTGTAGATTTTTATTATCAACATAGTTAGCGTCTCTCATTGCGTCATTGACATTTAGTTGGTGTACCGTATACATACTATCGAGACCTTCAGTTCCATGGTCAAAGTATATTCTATGAGTGGATGGGTCAGGAATATTCTTACCCATGTAATGAATGAATGCTGCAGGTATTGGGTTGTCATTGTCATGGTAACCACCAATCCAATGGGTGGACATACATCCTGCAGCTCCAAATGTTGAGGGATATTCAAAAAGTGCGTACATCGATATGAGGCCTCCCATACTTGATCCAACGACGAATGTATTAGTGCTATCTGTAAGGGTAGAAAAACTATTATCAATATAGGGTTTGAGCTCGTCTACTATAAATTTTAAATAGTTATCTGCCTGTGGGCCATTTGGAAATCCTGAAGAAGTTCTCTTAATACTATCTGATGGCATAAAATCTTCCTTGATATCCGGAGGTAATATGTCAAAAGCTTTTTGTGGAAAATAATCGGCTTTCCTCGTTTTACTACTGTGAATGCCTACCACTATACAAGGCTTTATTTTATCATCAGTGATCAAATGTGAAATCGTTTCATCAACTTTCCATTCTTGATGGTTCCAAGTTTTAGTGGAATCAAATAGCATTTGACCATCATGCATGTATATTACAGCGTATTTTTTAGATGTATCATATCCCTCTGGTGTCCAGATATCTACATGCCTAGGCGAAATGAAATCTGATGGGAAATTCTCCAATCGTTCAACTAAGCCTTGCTCAGTATAAGGTAGTTGGGCTGTCGAAACTATAGTAAAAAGGAGAATCGTTAAGGCAGTACTTAATTGTCTAATGATCATATTTTGTAAATAGATGGATTTATATAGTTAGTACAACTATTAGGAATGTACTAGTTCCGCAAATCTAATAACAATGAACATATTAGACTATTAAAGATTTATTAATGATATTTATCGTGTAGAAGAATGAACCAATGAAGAAAATATTATTTGTACGTCACGCTAAGTCCTCATGGACTGATATGAAACTTACTGATAAGCAACGACCACTTAACAATAGAGGAAAAAGAGATGCACCTTTGATGGCTGCTAGATGTGTTGAATATGGACTCAAGGTAGAATTGATTATTAGTAGCCCTGCGGTGAGAGCGTTTAATACGGCATTAGCCTTTCAGGATGCCTATAAGATCATGGAACCTATTCAAATTGAAAATTATCTATATCACGGTGATCCATCTGACTTTGAAGAAGCCCTATGTGGTGTTGATGACCAAATCAATTGTGTGGCTATTTTTGGGCATAACCCAGGAATTACATATCTAGCAAATGAGTTAGATAGTAGCAGTTATATAGACAATGTGCCTACTACCGGCGTTCTAGTTGGTGAAGCTGATATTGAGCATTGGGAAGATTTTTCAGTAGCCAAGAGCGTACTTAAAGACTTTTTGTACCCTAAGGATACAAGACGAACAGGGTAGTATATAGAAGTCTAATTAAAGAAGAAGTAAAGTGCCATGTTCGTCAAAGATAAAGTGTGAATAAGGAATAGGTCAAGATGAACAGGGTAGAAGATAGAAGTCTAATTAAAGAAGAAGTAAAGTACCATGTTCGTCAAAGATAAAGTGTGAATAGGGAATAGGTCAAGACTAACAGGGTAGAAGTCTAATATAGTATTAAGCGAGAGGAAGGGGGAAGAATGGGAAATTTAATTACTGATTAAAAAATAAGATGAGCAGATTTTTTTTATTTACAATACTTTTAATTTTTGGAGCTTGCGATCAAAATAAGCAGGCAGAGGTAAGTATGGATGATGAAGAGCTAGTAGAAATGCTTGAGGATCTGCATATAGCGAGAAGTATCGTGGCGAAATACAGATTGTTTGAGCGTGATAGCATCAGTGAATTATTAAGAGTACAGATAGCGAAGAGGCACAATATGAGTGTAGAAGGTATAGATTATGTAATGGAGCAAATACAGATGTCTCCAGCTAAATACTTATCGTTAGAAAAGAAAGCCGTTGAGAATTTAAAGGTGATGAAAGATTCATTGAAATTGAATCAAAATATAGTTACTGAGAAATAGAAGCTATCTAACGCAAGTGATGAATACTTAAATCAGAAGTTATGTTGTATCAATTCGCTTATTTTTACTTTGAGTAGTATTTAGCTACCACTTGCATTGCAGGTTTTCCCTGGATACTAAAATCAGTATTCCCTTCAGGGAGTTCATGGTAGATCCAATTCCACCCAAATCCACCAGCCACCCATGATTCATTCCATAAGCCTCTAAAGAATGCTTCGTAAAGATTAGATTGGGCCTGATAGTTAGGTGTTTTTTTTAGTCCCTTATCATGAGTCCATGGCTCTAATCCAGCATACGCTATATTGCGATATCCATATTCAGTTATGATTACTTTTCGATTAGCTTTTTGACTTGCCTTTCTGATTTGTGATCTTATCTTTCTCCATGAATCAAAAACCTTATCTTTATTTGGCGTCAGATCTTCAGATATTGGATGATACGTGTTGGTGCCGATATAGTCTAACTCTTTCCAAAACGTAACTTTATGAAATTCATCCCAATTAGCCGAGTAAGTAAGTGGTCCATCATAGATTGCTCTTATTTGTTGAATTAGGGATTTCCAGTATTCTGGTCTACGTACTACAAACTCTCTGAGTTCAGTACCAATACAGAATAAATCAACATCAAAATTAGACGCTAGTCTAGCGTATTCCAGTATGTATTTTTGATAAGTTGATTCCCATATTTTCCAATCTTTTTCATTTCTTGGCACAAAGTCTCCTCTCCATTTTGCCCCATAAGTTTTATCGGTTAGTACTTTGTAATTTAGATTTATATATGAAGCTAATTCATTGAAATATTCGTTTGGAGTGTTATTGGGAGCGAGTACTACTTGAGGCTTTAGCATTATTTTTTTTCTCGATTGTTTAGCGAGCTGTATAATTTCTTGTACACCTTGCTGAGTTTCACTCCAGTTATAATTTTCATTATCAGGTATGAGTAGTAATGTGCTTCGATCTAAAGTCGACTCTGGTATCACTGCAATCCAATTGGCATGTATTTCATCTACCGCATTGATCATAGAAATATCTAATGTCGGTTCATGAGGACCTATAAAACTGATTCCTTTTATTTTATTTTGAATTTTATTTTGACTGTTAAGTGTGGTATTGCAAATCAAAGATAAAGTGACTACGGTAAGAAGTATTAATGCCTGATTTTTAATGGATGTTGAAGCCATATTTCGTTATTTAGAAGTATTGACCTAAACCAATAACAAATCCTTTGTCTTGTCTATTATATACGTCGATACCATAATCCACTCTAAGTATAGCACCGAATACTTTTTGATAGATGATTCTAAAACCACCACCGACGAATTGACGGAAATTGTCTGAATTGTATAAGTCGTCGAATCCTCCTCCAGGGTTACGCCAAGTTCCTACATCAGTGAATCCAACTAATTGAGCGCCCCATTTATTTTTGTGCCATACAGTTCTACGGTATTCTATATTTAGCACTGCTTGAGCGGTACCTCTATCTATTCGATTGCCAACACCTCTAAGGTTGGTATGACTATCGACCACAAATGGAGCAAAAGGAGAATCATTGTTAGAGGCTATACCTAATTTGAGCCTAATAGCCACGTTTGAAAGATTAGTGGGTCTGAAAAATAACTTACTCTCAGCTTGAACACTATTAAACCATGAGCGATCATCGGTAGTATATACATTTTGATAAGTTAGCTTCCATTCGTGGCCACTTAGATAGAAGAAATGATAATTAATATAGTTTTTATCATATTCTATTTTTGAGAGCAACTTGTTTTGGGTTAAAGTTTTTGGTCCAGGAATATTTTCATTGTCATCATATGCAGCTTTTTTATAGTTTTCTTGAAATGCAGTAATGCCTAATTCAATTTTACGATTAACCGAATAGTTATAAATGCCTGTAAAACCGATGCTGTTGATATTGTACTTGTAATCTACAGTGGCGTCACTAAAATAAAGAGGTTCTAAGGATCTCCATGAAGTTAGGCTTACGCTGTAGCCCAACTTGCTTTGTAGTAGCCTTGGTACTTTGTAGTATAGTTGGCCAGAATGGAGACCATTATTATTTTGGTAACTCGTTGCTATTTGATGTCCCTTGCCTAGCCAGTTATTGTCTGTTAGTCCTAACTGATACCATAGATTTCCTTTTATTCCTCCAAAGTTTATTATCGGCAAGAATGTTCTAATTTCTTCAATATTATATGTGGTTACTATTTTACTATTAATAGTGTCTATCCGATATGTAGCCTGTCCAATACCAGGTATGTTTTTTATGATTTGCGTATTCGCTTTGACGAGCTCTATATTAAATTCATTGAGCGTATCTAAGACAAGTTGATTAGTTATGAATGTGAGATTTGTTTTTCGTAATCCAGTAAATCTAACATCGCCTTTACTTCTGAATTCATTAGTTTGAGCCATAGCACCAAAGCATAGGACTATAGATAATGAAAATGAACAGAGCGCTTTGATTAACATATTTTCTTAAGAATGAATTAGAGCAGAATTTGTTACCTAATAGACTTAGTGCTATGAATGTTTTTATGTTAAAGGTTAAAACGTAGGCCTAAGTTGTAGGTCGCGGCTTGCCCATTATTGTCTTTTAAAAATTTAGTAGTGAAGTCTGAATATAGTAGCTCAATTTCAAATTTGGGGTTAAATTGATATTTTCCTCCAATACCACCTTGGTAAAAGTAATCATTTACTGATAGCCCAGATTCGCCATTTTCATTTTCTAATGACCATGAAGGTGAATAGCCAGAAAGCGCATACAACGTTATTTTGGGTGTAGGGAAGTAGCTTAAGATAAGTGTGATGGGAGTACTAGTCTTGTTGTCAAAATAAATTCCTTCATTGGGTTTGTCACTTCCTATATCTTCCCAGATAAAATCTAATTCAGTAAAAAGAGAGAAATTATCTCCAAGTGGAAAGTCATTGAAAAATTGCGTGTTCCATACAGCACCATTCCAATCAATAAATGGTTTTTCATTAATACCTTTAAGTTCATCACCAATAGCAAATGTGTATGAACTTTGAATAGAGAAGTTCTCCCATTGAGGTATAGCTGCCCATCTGATCATAGGACCCAAAGCAGTAATGCCTGATCGCGAAGTACCGATCTCGTCTGAACCAAATACGCCAAATGGAGATGAAGGAAGTAAGTGGTTTCGGACTTTTCTCCATCTTGTATTAAGACCTATGTTTAATCTACTATTCAATCCGTATAATGCGGTGATGGTAGTAGTAAAAAATGATGATCGATCTGTTAAGTTACCATCTATTCCAGTTTTTTGAGTATATAGATTATTGAATATTTTTACTTCGTATGACCCAACAGGAATAGTAGAAGATACTACATATCTGCTTTCATTGTTTCCTATAGCTGTCTGATTACTTTCTGAAGAGTTAGAATTATTTCTCTGAACTATATCATTTAGCGACCAGTCATATGCGTAGTAGCTTAGTTTATTTTTAATAGGTGTATTGGTATAGCTGTTTATAAAGGCTCTTACTTTTTCTTTGCTTCCTCCAAAATCATTGATATACCATTTGAATATTTGTGATAGCTCGGTTTTGTTATTGTCAGGTCTAACGAATTTAGGATCGTTTAATGCTAATCTAGTTTGCTGAGTTAGTTGTTCCTCTAGTTTTACCGGTGCGTACGCAAAGTCAGTTATGGGTGGGCAACCCAATGCTCCACAAACTAGCACAAAGTGTAGCCTCGGATCAGCATACGGCTCTAATAGATAATCCTTTTCTAATGAATTAAGAGTAGAGAATTTTCCAGCTACTTTGATCTTCTTTTTGTCAAAAAAGCCAGGAATGTCTTGTACAGACTTAATTGGATATTCTGTTAAAGCCATGTTGATGACATGGAAATTATAGGCATTAATATAGAATGCTTTTTTTACTTCGTCGCTGCTATTCGAAAGGTCTGTTTTTTCGATGGCTATGATCAGAGGCATAATATCTCCAGTAGATTGCAACGCATTATAATTTACCCTTCCTTCAGTTACATATTGTTTGAAAAACATGTCGGCATCTTTGAAAAATTTTTTGTCTGCATTTTGACCAAAAGCAGTGGCGGATAGAATCAGAAAGAATAAGGATGTTATAGTAGTTTGATACATTTTAGTGATGCTTATGTTGAATACTGGCGAATCTGTCAGTAAGTTAGATTATATGTTTAACCCTTATACGACAGTAAAGTTATTAAGGTTGTCTATGATATATAATAAATCTGTGCAGTATAGAGTGTATCAGACAAAGTTAGACGATTACTCCATGAGTATTGTCGGACTTTTTATGTAATACTATTGTAGAGAGAAAACCTAAGCGACTTAATCTATAATACACTTTTAGGTACCAATCTTCTAGTCATTGCTTGTACTCGTTTGATTTTACCGGCCATATGATCTGGATTGAAGTCTTTGGTCACTTTCCATGCATTTTGTGGCTGTAATTCGAGCTTCATGATCGAAAGCATTTCTTTTGATATCTCAGGAGAGTGCATTACAGTAACACATTCTGTATTAAGGTGAGCAGATCTAGGATCTAAGTTGAAGGTACCCACTACGGCAATCTTTTGGTCTACTACCATGGATTTTGCATGCAATCCAAAAATTGGTTGAAAGTCCATCTTACGCTGTAAATCACTATCCATGATGCTTTTTCTAATCTCTGCATCTGGTTTGTACTCATAGATCTTTACTCCAGCAGCGAGTAAAGCTTTACGTCCACGTTGATATCCTGAGAAGGCTTCGAGGTTGTCCGTAGAAGCTAGACTATTGGTAAGTATGTGTACCTCGACTCCGCGATTTACAGCTGCAGTGAATAAGTCGGTTCCGATATCTGTAGTGACCAGGTAAGGGGATTGTATGTATATTTCTTCTTCAGCTTGATTTACAAGATTGATCAATGCAGTAGTAGAAATACCACCACCTCCGAGTCCTTCTGTACCATCGTTTTTGCCTGGATCATCAGAATGAAAATTCACCTCGTCTACGTAATGAAAATAATCTGAACTTGTGATATCATTCATAATCTGAGGAATTCTTGCTCTGACAGATGGCCAGAAGTTTATACTATCCGCAGTATATTCATGAATCCAATTATAGAGGCCTATAGGTGAGTAGTCTTCATTGCTGAATTCTACGAGATCAGAGATACTTACGCTGAGTTCACTTGACCAATATCTATCAAATTCTGATTGTACTTCTTGAGCTTCACCGCCTATCAGTAAGACATCTCTATCTCGAAAATTGTATTCATGATCAAAGTCATAATACTCATCTGCCATATTCCGTCCACCTGAAATGGCCATCTTGCCATCAACTATAAATGTTTTATGATGCATTCGTTGATTCATTCCCCTAAAGTCGGTAAGACCATTATATACCTTCTTTACCAGATTACTACCGAGTGTGATATTAGGATTGTAGATCTTGATCTCTATATTTTCATGTTGATCTAGGGCTAGTATATAGTCTGGGTTTCCCTCTTGTAACAGATCATCTACAATAACTCTTACCTTGATTCCATCACATGCAGCCCTTAGCATATAGTCGCAAGAGATTATTCCTATTTTATCCTCGCTAAAGATGAAATATTGAATGTCCATAGATTTCTGGGCATGATTACACATCCATGCTCTTGAAGTGATCGCTTCCATTCCTTCTTCTAGTACATAGATTCCAGTTTGATTTGGCTTGATATGTTGATCTAGATTATTTGAAGTATCGATAGTTGTTATACTGCGATCTACGTCTGTGCAATAGGCATCCGTAGAGATTGTTTTGGTCTTTGACTCCGAACAACTTTGGGTCAATACTAAACATAGAAATAAGTATATTAGCTTTTCACTCATAATAGCAATGAAGATAAATATTATTTTATTTGTTTAAACATTACTATTTGAAATGGATTGTAGATTTGTTGAGTTCGCTATTTTAAATCGAATACACTTACCGATTTCGCATCTAGATGCAGTGTACTCTCGAGATTGACTTGTGCTCCACTCAATACATTTTTCGCCATGTTAAACGGTTCTATCATTTCATTAAATCTTTCCAGATTCAGAACCCGTTTTTCTCCTTTATTGATAGCTATCATTATAGTTTGATCTTCATTATATCGAAAGTATACATAGCAGTTGTGTTCTGGTCTATAGTGCATGAGTTTACCATTATGAATTGCACTTGCGGTCTTTCTCCAATGCAGGAGGTGTTTTATATACTGCTGTGCATCTATTTGTAGTGGTGTTAATCCTGATCTACTTATAGCATTAATAGTATCTCCTTGCCATCCACCAGGAAAATCGCTTCTTACCGCTCCATCATCGCGATGCGCTGGACTATCTGCTAGCACTTCAGTACCATAATATAATTGAGGGATACCTCTGTTCGTCATTACATGAGTAATAGCCATTTTCCAAATATCGTAATCATGGTTGAGTAATGCCCATATCCGAGCCATGTCGTGATTGTCTGGAAACGTAACAAGATTCATGGGGTCAGGATAAAGGAAATCCAAAGCCATCATTTCGTATAGAACTTTCAGACCGGTACCCCAGGATTCTTCGTCGTTAAGCGCTTTGATCATAGCCATATTGACAGGGAAATCCATTACACTTTTGAGATCGGATGTATAACCATTGGAGTTGTTTTTTTCTGCTTGCCAATAGCTGACTATTACTGGGCTTTCATTCCACTCTTCACCCACTATATTCAGTGTAGGATATTCTTTCATCATAGCTTTGGTCCAGTCTGCCATGAATTGCTCGTCTGGATAAGGGTAGGTGTCCATGCGGATACCTGATAAAGCGAGGTATTCTACCCACCAAATGCTATTTTGGATTAAATATCTTGCCATCTGCGGATTGCGCTGATTGAGGTCAGGCATAGTAGGCACAAACCAACCGTCCGTAAATCTCTTTTTGTCATAAGAAGAAGCATATGGATCTTGCATTATTGTTTTCTGATGATTGGTCTCGGTATATTCTGGCCATTGATTATACCAATCTTTAAAAGGAAGGTCATCCGCCCACCAATGATATGATCCGCAATGGTTAACGATCATATCCATAATGAGTTTTAGCCCTTTTTTTCTAGCATGATCTGCAAGTTGACGATACTCGATATTACTTCCAAATCGAGGATCTACCTTATAGAAGTCGGTAGTGGAGTAGCCGTGATAAGAATAGATTTTCATATCATTTTCGAGCAGTGGATTAAGCCATATCGCGGTAAATCCCATATCAGCTATGTAATCGAGGCTGTTATTTATTCCTGCTATATCGCCACCATGCCTTCCACCTTTATTATTTCGGTCAGCGGTTTCCCTCATACCTTCCATATTATCATTGGTAGGATCACCATTGGCAAATCTATCAGGGGTGATGAGGTAAATTGCATCTGACGCTGTAAAACCATCTATTGGAGTAGAATCATTGTCTAGGATAGGGTAGTCGTGCGTAATCGTGTTAGTACCATTGCTAAGTGATAGGGGAAGATTAGTAGCGTTGATATTTTTGTCCAACGTAATGTCAATAAAAAGATAATTTGGACTATCTGCTTTTACGATTTGATCTACGCTAACAGCTGGATGATTGATACTTACTTGATCGTAGTCAGCTATAGCATCTCCATGAATCATTATCTGAATCGAGTGATGTTGCATGCCTGTCCACCAATTTGGAGGCTCAATGTGTGAAATCGACTGACCTGATATTTCTGAATAATATGTCATAGCCAATAAGCAAGCAAATAATCTGAAAAGCATAGATATATATATTAGTAAGGGATAGATGAATGCTTAAATATGGCGATATTGTAATAAAGGAGGAAGAAAAAAAACTATAAATACGCGTACAGTTAAAATGCAATCGATAGCATTTCGAAATCAACGGAAGTATTAAAGTTAATTGCTTAGTAATCCATTGATTAAATCCAAGTGATAGAATCTATTAATGGTAATATTGGTATAATTTAAATGGTATAGATGATGCAATGTCATTGCGTAGCGCGGGTTCAATGATTATGTGTTTATGAGGTTTTTGATGACCATCAATCTATACCACTTCAAACCAAAGTTTTTCTGCATTACCTGGTTCTCCATGGTAGTTGAAAGTGATTTCTTCGCCAGCAGGTATATCCTTTATAGCAAATATATTGATCGTTTCATACTCCATATCAATTAAGAAATCGCAATTAGAATCTACTGCGTGATTATATATAGAGCCATGTCCAAGAGCGATGGCACATTGGTCCATATCTTCGCCCCAAAGGAAGTAATAGTCATGTATCCTAGTCTTATGAATTATAGGAAGTTCCGCTGCAGGTATGATAATCGTATTGCAAACCTCAACAGTGTCGCCTGCTGATATATCTCTTTGGCAATATACGGCACGACCTTTTTCGTCAGAAGTAAGTATGTAGAGTCCGGGTATTTGAAGCATGATTATAAATGAATGTTTTATCTTTTTGTGGCAATGGTACTTATGGTAATATTGAATCAATGAAATTACAAAATAAGAACATTTTACTAAATGTATACGCCTTGATCTACGACTTGATTTTCTCTTTCTTCTTTATTAAATATACGCCGCCTAGTATAAGCATCATTCCAATTAGATCAGTCATCAAAAATATCTCTCCATCAAATATTCCCCATAAGATAGCTACTAGAGGCATGATGAATGCGACTGTACTTCCGAATACTGCATCTGTTACTTGCACTAAATAGTAAAAAAGTACGGAAGCCATAACTGTACCTGCTAAAGCTAGAAATACTATAGCGGCAAATGATTGATAGCCATGCTCGTGTGTGGTTATATTTGCTAGTACATCTGTGGTAGCTAAGTAAGCTATGGCAGGTGGTCCTATCATACAAAATGATACTGCTGATATGACGATGGACCTGATCCCTTGAAGATTGTGCTGAACTATGTTAGAACTGAATCCATAACAAAAGGTGCCAAGCACAACGAACAACCCATACCACTGATTACTAGCTGTATCACTACTGTTGCCGCCTAAGATAAAGAGCATAGCGGCTCCTAGAAATCCTAATGTCACGCCCTGGACTTTGTTGAGGTTAAATGGATTTTTGTAGACTAAGAAGCTAACAATTAAGGTAAATATGGGCGTAAGAGAATTTAGCACACCGCTCATCGTTGAGCTAATCTCTGTCTGCGCTATGGCGTACATAAATGCAGGGATTCCACTCCCTGTTAATCCTACGAGTAAAAAGAATTTCCATTTGCTCCAATTTACACTTTTAAGATGCCAAATGAGAAATGGTGTAAATGCCAATGCAGATATAGAAATGCGCATACAAGCTACTTCTACAGGATCAAAGGCGATTAATGCTTTTTTGATTAGTATGAACGAACTGCCCCATACCAAGCTAAGGAATATGAGTATGGTATAAGCCATTAATGGAGATGCTTTCTGTGGGCTGTGTAGCATTAGTGTTTACTTGGGGATTTTGAGAATTGAATTTTGCTCTTGGTATACGCTAGAAATTTCGAAGTGCAAGTTCGCTATAATACTAGACTTTTAAATTGAATAGGGTTCTTATTTACATCTATTAACGGATTATGTAGTGTATCGGCTGTCTTGTCAATTGACACTTGCACTTATTCTTTACACGCTAACTTGGAAAGTGTGTATAACTTCTGCAAATTTGTGGAGTTCTATATTACCTATACGTGAAGGGACTGTCAATAATTAGTACTTTCGCATTTTGAATCTAAAGCCAAATTTGGCACCAAACAACAATAATTAAATTACATCATGGCTGACGTAAAATTATTTGCAGGATCGGGTTCTACGATACTTGCGGACAAGATTTCAGATTATTACGGATATTCTCTTGGAGATAGAGAAGTAAAAACATTTAGCGACGGAGAGATGCAGGTCGTTATCAATGAGTCTGTCCGTGGGGCATACGTATTTTTTATCGCTTCTACATTTGCACCATCAGAAAATTTGATAGAATTATTGTTAATGATCGATAGCGCTAAGAGAGCATCTGCGGAGTATATCACAGCGGTGATACCATACTTTGGCTATGCTAGGCAAGATCGTAAAGACAAACCAAGAGTACCTATCTCTGCAAAGTTAATGGCTAATCTAATAGAGGCTGCTGGAGCTACTCGTGTGATGACGATGGATTTTCATGCAGATCAAATTCAAGGATTTTTCGATATACCAGTAGATCACCTCAAAGGTGAAGCGATCTTTATGCCGTACCTTGAGTCTCAGGACCTTAGTAACGTCACTTTTGCGTCACCAGATGTAGGTGGAGTTAAGAGAGCGAGGTCATTTGCTAAATATTTTCAGAGAGATCTCGTAATCTGTGATAAGGAGAGAAGAAAGGCAAATGAAGTAAGTGCGATCACTGTAATAGGTGAAGTAGAAGGCGCGGATGTCATTATGATCGATGATATGGTGGATACTGCAGGTACTATGTGTAAAGCAGCAGACGCTTTGTTAGAGAAAGGAGCTAAGAGTGTAAGAGCGATGTGTACTCATGCGGTACTGAGTGGCAAGGCTTACGAAAACATCAATAATAGTAACCTAACAGAGCTGATCGTAACAGATACGATACCATTAAGACAAGAGTCGGATAAGATTAAAGTGTTGTCATGTAGTAAGTTATTTGCTAGAGCGATACGTAACACTCACGAATACAAGTCAATCGCCGCCTTGTTTGTGGATAAGTAAAGCGCGGCTTTTTTTCGAAGAAAAAAAACGCGCGGACCGCAAAGTCAGGCAGTGTTTTTACCCTGAAAAGCACGTTGACTTTTGCCAAGTAGCATAAGCAAGCCTGATAAGCACTTTTCGAAGAAAAAAAACGCGCGGACCGCAAAGTCAGGCAGTGTTTGAAAAACACGTTGACTTTTGCCAAGTAGCATAAGCAAGCCTGATAAGCACTTTTCGAAGAAAAAAAACGCACGGACCGCAAAGTCAGGCAGTGTTTGAAAAACACGTTGACTTTTGCCAAGTAGTAGAAGCAAGCCTGATAAGCACAAGTGACTGATAAGCAATTAGCTTCTGCCAGTAGCACAAGTGCCTCATAGGGCATATATAATAGTGTTTTGGATATTCATGCATTGTATAGTTGTATTAATGCATATTTGCGTTAAAATGTTATCTTTGCACTCCGTTTTGAGAATATAGTCGAAATGGTCATGGATAAATGAAAGGCTTAACGAGTCCGATAGCTGATTAAACCGTGAAAACTAATGATAACAAATCAAGGACTCACTAAAAAAATAATACAATGGAATATTTATCAGTAGCAGCAAGTAAAAGAGAAGGAACTGGAAAAAAAGCTATGAAAAGCTTAAGAAAAGAAGGTAGTGTACCTGCAGTACTTTATGGTAGTGGAACTAACACTAATCTTTCAGTTAAACCAATGGCTGTAAGAGACCTAATATACACTAGTGAATTCAAATTAGCTGAATTAGATATAGACGGATCAAAACATAAATGTTTCGTAAAAGATATACAGTTTGATCCTATCACAGATGAGATCAGACACATTGATTTCCTAGAGTTAATAGCAGGACAACCAGTAAAGGTAAAAGTACCTGTTCGCTACGTAGGAGAATCTCCAGGTGTAAAAGTGGGTGGTAAATTGATGTCACAAATGAGATCTATCAAGATCAAATGTACTCCAGAAAATATCGTTTCTTCGCTAGATCTTGATATTTCAGGAGTTGAGTTAGGAGCAGCGATTAGAGTTAGAGACCTTACTGTACCAGAAAATATCGAAGTAATGTCTGTAGCAGCAGCACCAGTAGCATACGTAGAAGTGCCAAGAGCACTTAAGTCTGCAACAACGGAAGCGGCTAAAGAAGGTGGCGCAGTCGCTGCAGAGTAAAAGAATACAATATCTCAGAATATATCAACTACGGTTATCGATTCATTTCGGTAACCGTTTTTTATGTAGCTATAGAGATTGTTGCTATTGTAAGATTTGAAATTATAAGACGATAATCTATCTACTTTATAACTTTATTAGTTTCTTGGGATCTGTATATATTATTGCTGAATCACATTTAAGCTCATTATATGAAAATCATCTGTATAGGACGTAATTACGTCGATCATGCAAAGGAATTAAGTAATCCAGTACCCAAGGAACCGCTTGTATTTATGAAGCCTAGTACAGCTTTATTGATCAATAATGATCCCATGTATATTCCTGATTTTACGGATGATTTGCATTACGAAGGTGAAATTGTACTACATATTTGCAAAAATGGCAGACATGTTCAACCAGACTTCGCAAAGGGGTATTATGACAAGATCGCATACGGTATTGATTTTACGGCAAGAGATGTACAGCAACGATGTAAGGAAAAGGGACATCCATGGGAGATCGCAAAGGCTTTTGATAAGTCAGCTGGTTTAAGTAAGTTTATTGATGTCGAAGGGTTGGATATGCAAAACCTCAAGTTTCAAACTAAACTCAATGGTGAAGTAGTACAAGATGGAAATACTAAAGATCTAATCTTCGACTTCGAGTATATTATCTGTTATGTTTCCCAATTTTTTAAATTACATGTAGGTGATTTGATCTATACTGGAACACCAGCTGGAGTTGGTCCAGTAAAAATAGGCGATACCTTAGAGGGTAGTATAGAAGGGCAGGAGATGCTGAGTTGTCTGATAAAATAGCATTGCTGGTCAATGATTGACTAATTTGTCAATTACAGATAGGAATGTAGCAGCGTGATTTTTCCAAGAGTATTGATCGGAATGAGTAACCGACTTGTCTTTAATCGCTTCTCGCTCCTCGACAGTGTAGGCTAATGCCGTCTGCATATGGCCAATTAGATCTCTCTCAGATGTAGGGTCAATATATAAAGCCAATGATCCTCCCACTTCAGGAAGGCTACTTACATTAGCACATATCACTGGTACACCACATGACATCCCTTCTAATACAGGAAACCCAAAACCTTCATATATAGATGGGTAGATTAAAGCTATAGCTTGAGAATAGAGTGCCGGCAATATTTTTTTGTCTACATAGCCAAGCATTGTAATCTTATCACGATAGGGATGTTCCGCTAAGGCTTTTTCAAAAGATTCAGTTTTCCATCCTAATCCACCTGCGATTACTAATGATATATCTTCTTGAGATTCGTCGATTACTTTTTCAAAGGCAGACAGCAGTAACTCAAGGTTTTTCCTAGGTTCAATAGTACCTACCGTAAGGAAGTATCTATTACGGATTCCATTGTCAATGAGTACCTGAGGATCAATAGTAGGTGTGTAGGATCTATCTTTGCCAAGTAAAATCGCTGTATTTTTATCTTTGGTATTTGGATAATAATGTTCTAGATCTCTACTTGTATTCTGTGAGTTGGTGATGACATGATCTGTTTTAGATAGTATTCTACTCAGGAATATTCGTTGGAGAATCTGCCCATGCCATGTGTGATGTTCTGGAAATATTATCGGAGTAAGATCATGGATTACTGTCATCCTCTTAATGCTACTCGGTAAATTAAATGGGCCGAAGTGTGCCGGTTCGATGACCACATCTACTTTTTCTTTTCTGAGTGCAAGAGGCACTTGTACAAAGAGGCGTAGAGATGCAAATCCAGGAATCGGCTTGACTGGAATAACAATCTGCTTGACCTTGTCAGGAAGTGACGGATCATATTTCTGCCTTACTAATACATAGGTATGTGCATCATCGCTAGAAATGAGCTCTTCTATCAATGACTTTGTAAATATATGTACACCAGCATTTTGATTGTCTAGTGGATCAGCTAATATGGCTATTTTCATCTAATAATATTTTAGCTCTTGCATTTGTTTTTTATTTTTCATCCAAAATAATGCTCTATGAATATGAGGCATTTCATCCTTGTATGATCCAGATACTCCTCTACGGAAAAATTTATCAGAAAATTCTTTGCCCTTGATAGCTTTATTAATCCGTTTCGCTCCACTGCCATAATGGGCTTTACCTTTCTTAAGTTGAGAAAAGGTAGGTAAATTATCCACTTTAGCATCTGGGAGCTCCATTATTTGTGAAAGCTTACGGACCTCCTTAAGTGGATCTTTTATAAGATCTTCGTATTTGATAACGATATCCGCAGTATCCATCCATGCTTCAACATTGCCTCCCCATCCACCGAAGAAGCTGCCTTCTCTCGCTAGAATGGCCTCGGTCAGATTCCAATAGTAATTAGACCCTGGTGCGATGATGTCCTTTCTATGATGCGCCATAGATACGAGTGCATCTCGACCATCACGTACGAGGTACACTGATTTGGCACTTTGTAGGCGATTGGGTAATTGGTCAGGTAATAAATGTGTCTTGACTATGGGATATGATTCGAAATTTTCGTCTACAGTGACTACTGTTTCTTGATGATAGGAGCTCGATTCTAAGCCATACACTTGATACATGATGTTACGAAAAAAGGTATTTCCTGACCTTGGGAATGAAGCTAACCATATCATAAATAAACTCGACTTTTAGTATTTGTACTTGTAGAGGTAAATATCTTAAAATGTTTGTAGTAGCTATACTCTTAGACTATCTAATGTTCTAGATATTCATCTTTAGCTATGATATTTCATGTATTACGTCAAGATCATTGCAATACCTACGTATATCTCGCTTTGATTTGTAATAAGCAGCAGTTGAAGTTAGATGCTGTTATAATAAAATGATTTAGGTCGATCAGACTTATTTAGCGTTTAGGATAATACTTGCGGAGCATCTTACCATGCATTATGTTGAACAGAAATTGATGAAATAGATTCATTTCATCCTTATAAGTGCCCACTTTACCTTTTCTGTAGAACTTTGACGCTTCTTTTTTCCTTTTTTCTTCATCTGAAGACGCTCCACTGCCATACTTTGGTGCACTTGCCTTGAGTTGATCAAAAGTTGGTAATGCGTCGATATTGGGTTCTGGGAGATCCATTATTGCCCTCAGTCGCTCGACTTGACCAATAGGATCCTTGATTAGGTCTTCAAACTTGATCGTGACATCAGTTCTTTCTTCCCAAGAGGATACATGTCCAGACCATCCACCATCAAATCGGTTGCCTATACCTAAGATGCATTCGGTTAATGCTCTGAAGTAACTTTGTTTCTTTTGTTTGATGTCTATACGATGATGTGCAAGTGACACTACGCTATCTCTACCATCACGCATGAGATAGACTACTTTGTGATCTAGTAGATTGGCAGGTATGCTATTAGGCTGTAAATGGGTCTTTAAAGCGCTATATTTAAGAAGTTCCTCTTCTGGTAAGTGGCTCGTTTTTGGACTATATTCACTAGATTCTATACCATACACTTTATCGAGTATCATTCTGAAAAAAGTGTTGCCTGAGCGGGGGTAAGAAACTAGCCAGATCATTAAGCTGAATTTTGTTTAATCAAAATTAGTTATTCTTTTAAATATATGTTCTTTTGGTTCTTTTAATGTGTATATATTTCTGATAAGGATTGTAATTGATAACTTTGGGTATAATTAGATATGTTTTGTTAATTGACGGCGGTTAGCAATAGTATATTTATACCAAGATGATTGAATCTGATACGTCTATCTTAGTAATTATAAATAAGTACAAAAAATACTGATTGGATTCTAATTATGAGTAATCGATTTAATACAATATTAGGAAAGGTTTTGATCTCATTGTGGGTACTGTACGTGGTTATAGGCTACCTGATTTATCGACCCTATTATATTAAGTCAGTCTCAGAATCACCTTATTTTGGAGTGCTCCTCACTTTGGTGTTGATAGGAGCTGTTTTGGCATTCGTCTTTAGTAAATTCAAGTGGGGTATAAGACCTTATGTAGCGTATTTGGTCATGTTACTATTTATGATGATTATCTATGGTGGAGTTACCGCAGATCAAGATGCGATTGTTGATTTAGGAGGCCAGCGTTTTTTAGCTTTTGTAGTCAATCAAGTAGTACTACATCTTAGTGTGATGGTTATTTTCATTGCATGCTATGTTTTGGGTGATTGGACAAGGTTAATAGATAAATCAAGATTTGGAAGCTTAGAATATAAATTCATTGCCATTGTATTAGGTATCATAGGGTTGTCCATCGCAACTTTTATTTTGACCAGTTTGGGTATAGGAACTCAGTATCCTATTATGGGACTAGTGGTTGTGATTTTATTGGCTAGATACAAAGTTATACTCGAGCTACTCCAAAATGATATTACCCGTAAATGGCTTTCTACTCGTGCGAGTTCCATCGATTATGGACTGTTCTTTTTTATATTGATTGCGGTAGCATTTTACTTTATAGGTGCATATAAGTTATTTCCAATCGGCTTTGATAGTGCGGCCAAATATCAAAATATATCTAACATCGTATTTGAGACAGGTTCGTTAGTGCCAGGTCAAGCGCCATATTATTGGTCACTTTTTACTTCCATTGGGGCGATAATGTTTGGTTCTATTTCAGTATCTATATTTTTATCGCATGCGGCATTAGTTTTAGTTTTAATTGGCTTGTATTGTCTTAGCAGTAAATTGTTATCCCTTAGATATTCAATGCTGTTTATTGCTTTTGTGGCTTACCTTCCAGGCATATCTTTCTTGAGCTATTTCGATGCAAAAGTCGATTTGGGCTATGTGGCGATATTACTTGCTGGCTTAGTCTATTACACTACTTATATAAGAGATTACCAAGAAGGTGTAAAAACGAATTGGATTAAGGTCTATGCAACTATAGGCCTAATAATCGGATTTGCGGTAGGAGTAAAGTACTTAGCTATATTATATGCTGCGGGTATTGTAGGGGTCATATTATATCGATGGGGCGGCGCAAGACTTATCCTGTCAAATGTATTTTTATTTTCTGGAGTTTTGTTGTTTTTCAATGTTCAAAAATTTGGCTATCTAGATATTTCACAAGTAGAAAGGTGGGGTATAGTTATTTCGAGTTTGGTTCTTTCGTTGGGCCTATTATTAAGTCAAAGAAATATCTTCAAGGGAAAAGAATGGCAGAAGATATTAAAGTATATATCTGTCATGACCTTGGCCGCTTTAGTAGTGTTTTCGCCTTGGATGATAAAGAATGGAATTGAATCGAATGGATTAGATTTCAAAAATATAATGTTGGGTAGTAGCAGTAGTTCTGCTAGAGAATCTTTTAATTATCAATGGTTAGAGGAAAATGGTATTGACTATAAATTATCAGAAGATATTCGTCAGACATATTTAGATAATGTGCATGAAGGTGCAGCAGACGGTTTGGATGTTCCAGATTCAGTAATGGTAGCTAGTTTTTATAAACTCTATAAGAATGATAGAGATAAGCTTAAGGATTTGGTTTATGATAAAGCTGTATCTGGTAAAAAGATAGAAATTGAAAGATATTTGGGGTATGAGTTAGGTGTAATGAAATATTTGTCTTTGCCCATAGATTTAACTAATGGTACCAACATGCTTAGAAATAGAGCTGGGGATTATGGTTACTTGTTGTTGTTAATATTACCTATTATTTTATTGCTCACTAGCAAAGTAAATAAACTTGTATGGTGGAGTAAAGTGGTAGTAATATTTGTGTTGTCTGGGCTTTCAATAGCATCAAGCTTTGATCATCTCGGAGTTTCTACTTTTCAAGAATATCTATCAAAAGTGATTACGCCTAATTATGTATCAGATGGAGCATTTAATGGTTTCGTCGAAGGCTTCTTATATCTTCAATATAGTTTTGGTGAATTGTTTGGAGGGCTGCATGGCATTCTTTCTCAAGTACCGTTTTCATTGAGTGTGTTGTTATGTATAATTGTTACTTTATTCATGATCTATGGCATGCGAGTTACTTGGAGGTCTTTACCTTTAGTAGCTAGACTATTGACAACGGTTGCCATTACATTTACATTCTTTTGGTTGGTGATTGGTAATGCTATACCTTTTTATGGGTTGCCTGCGATTCTTTTATTGTTTCTTTTATGCTTTTATTGGATTGAACATTCTGTTCCTTCAGGAGATCTACAATTGTTAAATTGGGTCAAGCGAGTATTTGTAGTCTCAGTAGGCTTAAGTTTATTCTTGTCATATTTTGTATTATTCACTAATTATTCTAATCAATGGAAAATAAGTGATAAACTATTTGAAAGGGCATTTTTGTTTGATGCTTCTCATTTCAATGGAGCGACCTATACTTTTGATAAAATGATGCCAAGGCATAGAGAAGCAGTAGATATATTAAATGATGACTTAGATAAAAAAATATATAGAATAGGTACATTTTTAAATTACCATATTAAGAATAATACAGAACGTGTAGTTGAGGATAATCAACTTAATTTATTTGCACGTACCAGCGAAAAATTAGTGAATAAGGCTGACTTTATAGAAGCGTTGAAGAAAGGAGGATTTAAGTATATAGTATTTGATCTCAAGTCTGCAGTTAACGATACTAATAGTAATTTAGAACAATCTCAACGCGTGCAGTCCTTAGTTAGTGTTTTAGGAAATAATCCAAATTTGGATATAGCGTTTACTGATCGAATAGTTGAACGTAAGGATCCAAATACTGGTAAAACTAAACGGATGTATGGTTTGGGCGGTGGAAAAACTGTGGCTGATGGTAGTGTTGCCATATTTAAGATTAAGTAAGCGCTGTATATGATAGATAGAAAAGATATTCTTATTGCTTTACCTGCTTTTAATGAAGCTACAGTTATTCATGATGTGATTACTGATATCAAAGCACATGGGTATACTAATATCATGGTAGTGGATGATGGAAGCACTGATAATACAACAGATACTATTAAAGATATTACAAAGCATAATCTTAGACTTTGTATTAATTGTGGTGTAGGTGCAGCCACAAGAGCAGCTATATTGGCCACTAGAGCATTAGGCTATCAATATTTGATTTTTATCGATGCAGATGGTCAGCATTACGCGGATGATATTGATGTAGTAGTAAATGAGATGGATAAGTCTAAAGCAGATATGGTTATAGGGAGTAGATTTATTGCAAGACAAAAAGGTATTCCTAAAATGCGTAGATTCTATAACTTGATTGCCAATGTAATCACTAATGCAGGTAGGTTTACAGTAACAGATAGTCAATCGGGTTTTCGTATGCTGAATAGGAAAGCGATAGAAAATATACATTTAGAGATAGATGACTATGGAGTATGCACTGAGATGATTTGGAAGTGCAATGTAAGTAAGTTGAATATATCAGAAGCACCGATTAAGGTGAGATATACAGAGTATTCAATGAGTAAAGGTCAGAATTTTTGGAAGGGAGTGAAAACAGGAATTTCATTAATGAAAAATAAATAGACATGTTTGATATTCGATTATTTCAGGTTGTGGTACCATTACTATTTGTAATGTACATCTTGTATCAGTTAAATATGATACGCTTACACCGTAAGGAGTGGAGAGATGTATTGATACCTACGTTTGTAGCATTTATGATTATGATAGTGGCTATTGCTCCTGATAGGATAGCGCATTATTTGTCTCTAGTGTTGGATATTAAGAATAGTGTGAATGCCATTTTGGTGTCATCTATAGGAATTCTATTTGTACTCATGTTTAGACTTTTCGAACTGATACGAAGACAAAGAAAACATATAACCGATCTTACGATTGAGATATCTTTATTAAAGATTAAAAAGTTGGATCAAGATTCATGAAAATATTAATGGTTCTTGAACATTTCTACCCGTATAAAGGTGGTGTTGAATTTTTATTCTTTCATTTGGCTAAATCATTAATATCGAATGGCCATACAATAAAAGTAATTACAACATTACATGACGCGAGTCTGCCTGCTTATGAAGTAATAGACGGTATAGAAATAGAAAGAGTCCGATGTGGAAATCGTTTTTTGTTTGCTGTTTTAAGTATTCCTAAGATTTGGAGTAATGCAAGTAAATATGATTTGATACAGACCACCACATATAGTGCCGCCTTACCTGCTTGGATATGTGCTAAGGCTAAGAGAAAACCAATTATCATAACATTCCATGAATATTGGGGAACACTCTGGAGTAGATTGCCCTATCTTTCAGGATTACAACGACTTATATTTCGCACATTCGAAAAGATAGTTAGTGTACTGTCGTATGATCGAATAGTCGCTGTTTCTCAATTTACCAAAAAGAGTCTTGTCGATTCTGGGGTACGTATTGATAATGTTGATGTTATATATAATGGCCTAGATTATGATGAAATAGATGAAATCAAGTCTACTTTAAAGGTTTCTAATTCAAAAGAAAAATATCTTCTGTTTGTAGGTAGAATAGGAGTGTCAAAAGGATACGATATAATGATTCCTGCAGTGGATCAATTTTTGTCAAATCATTCAGAGTATCAATGGAAATTGGTGATCCCTAAGTATCCAGAAAAATTAGCAGAGAAGATTATGTTAGCTTTAAGCGAGATGACTAATTTTGATAGGGTAACGATACTTCATAATCTGACCAGAGAGACTTTATATCAAGTGATGATTGGTGCTCATAGTATTATTGTACCTTCTTATTCTGAAGGGTTTTGTTTTGTTGCCGCTGAAGCTCAAGCTTTGGGTGTGCCAGTAATCAGTAGTGATCAAGGGGCATTAAAAGAAGTTGTTACACATAAAGCAATAAAGATGTCTAAGTTCAATGTGGATGGTCTTGTTGCAAGTTTGGAGCAAATGCATGATAAAGACTGGTGGGTAGGTGACAGACATAAATTCACTTTAGCAGATAGTGCTGATTCATATATTTCTCTTTATTCAAAATTAATTCATGGGAAATAATATAGGTAACAAGACCTCTAAAAGGTCTAATCTTTTTTTGCTAAATCAACTCATTAATTTGAGGTTGACAGCGGACCTTAAGAAATCATTTTTGGGTGTGCTGTGGCTGATATTGTTGCCTTTAAGTTCGATGGTGATATGGCTGCTGATGAAAAATGCTAAGGTTTTAGATCCTGGAGAAACGGTAGTTCCTTACTTAGCTTTCATAATAATAGGAACGACTCTGTGGACAGCTTTTTACGACTTGTACCGCAGTTGTAGTCAGATATTTGCTAACTATAGTAAGATACTTTTGGTTAATAAATTGCCAATGCATATAGTCATCCTGAGTGAGTTGGTCATTGCTTTTATTAAATTTTCAATCCCTTTTGTATTCATAATAATCTACTATTGGATTACAGGAATATCGGTGTGGACAGGATTGTTTGGTTTTTTGGCTTTATTGGTTCCATGGATGTTGTTAAGTAGTGCTATTGGTTTAACGATCGGATTGCTTACCGCTATCGCTAAAGATTTTAGCCTGTTGACAGATAATCTAATGAGATTAGTCATGTTAGTATCTCCGGTGATATATGATATATCTTCAGCTCAAGGGATGTTAGCTACCATATTAAAATATAATCCATTGACGTATTTGATTACTAATATGCGAGCATTTTTATTTGGAACTGAATTGTATAATATGCAAGCAACATTGTTTGTGGTATTCTTGGTGCTGTTGTTTTTTATAATTGTATGCAGATTTTTCATGGTGAATACTCATCGTATCTTAGAAAGAGCACAACTATAAAGTTATGAACAGTAGCACGCATAAGATAGATTCTAAAGATAGATTGTCAATTATCAATGTTGATGGTCTATACAAGAAGTTTTCGAAAGATCTCAAGGCAAATATGCTTTATGGTATACAAGATCTTAGTAAAGCATTTTTTGGAATGAAGACAAATTCTGAAGTGCTTCGAAAGAGTGAATTTTGGGCTCTAGAAGGATTGTCATTAGATATATACGATAATGAAATTACCGCTTTACTGGGTACCAATGGATCTGGTAAGACTACGCTCATAAGAGTCATGTCTGGGATCTATGAAATGGACAAGGGGAGTGTAGTGTATAATGGAGCGATAAAGAAAGTAGTCAGTATTTTTGCGATTAAATCAGGTCTTCATCCGACGCTAACAGGTAGAGAGAATATATATCTCAAAGGTGCATTCTATGGATTAAGTAAAGATGAAATAGGAGGTCTAATGGACTTCATTATTGAGTTTAGTGGAGTTCAAGAATTTATTGATGCACCCTTAGGTAATTATTCGTCAGGAATGAAGACTCGTTTGGCGATGTCTATTGCCCTATCTATCGATGCCGATATAATGTTTATTGATGAAGGTTTTAGTTTTTCTGATCCTGGGTTTAAGCAAAGATGCTTTGATCTACTGATAAACAAATATAAACGTAAGGGCAAAGCTTTAATATATACAACACACCAAATAGGAAAAATTAAAGAGCTTTGTGATCGTGTGATATTGCTTAATGAAGGAAAGATCGTTAGTTCTACTAGAGATGTAAATAAAGGGGTTGTTGAGTATTTAAAATATTGCAAATAGTAATTGTGAATAATGATTGTGTGTATGAATATTCCATTTTTCAATAGATCTAAAAAATACCCCTACAAGATAGGAACTAGCCAGAAAATATTTAGAGTGCATATTACTAAGACGGCAGGCACTTCTTTAATGAGAGCATTAAAATTTAATAGGCCGAATCGAAAAATAGGTATCCGTAAACATTATTTCGTAAGGCAAATAATTGATATTGAAGGGCAGGATGCGTGGGATAAAGCATTCACGTTTACATTCGTAAGGAATCCATGGGATCGTATGTATTCGCTATATAAATTTAAAGTACGAAAAGGAGAATTAGGAGATGTCGAATCTGCGATCAGTTTCGATACATGGCTACGAAGAGAAGTAGTGAATATGGATGGCGATATATACAATAGAAGTCGACCTCAAGTAGAGTGGCTGTTAGATCATAAAGGTAATATCGATGTTGATTTTATTGGTAGATTTGAAAACCTAGAAAACGATACTCAAAAACTTTCCAAAATTATCAATAGAAATATTGCTCTAGAGAAATTTAATGTATCTCCTAAGAAAGGACATTATTCTAAGGCGTATACCAAAGAACTTGCAGATCTCGTAGCACAATATTATGTTGAAGATATTAACGCTTTTGGATATAGTTTTGAGAAAGTTTAACTTTTAGATTTTTGTTGAGATAATGATAATGCCTTTTGGTAAAGCGCTATATCTTCTTGATTCAATCTTGCTATTTCTTCTCTTATTTCTTGGCTTACTTCTCTTTTGTTCTTAGCACCAGTTGTGTTTACTTTTACCTCTTCATAATATTTCCAATTCATCATGTTAGAAAGAGATTTTAGATCTTCACTATAGTTCTCAACAAAACCTATGAAGGCCAATTCCTCCAATTCGATTCCATCGAGAAATTTAGTCATTCTATTTCTACAGGATTCTACGTGGGCGTATTCTACCAACGACTTTTGAAGCCTGTTTAACAGATTGAGGTCCTTACTGTTTTCGTTGAGCTCTTGAGCAAGTATCTTGGACAAATAATAATAATTTGATATTACTCTTTCGACTGGATCTCTTAGCCAAGTGATGATCGGAAGATCCTTGGAGATATCTAAAGCACCATATAATTGAGGCATAGTGAAGTGACCATGTATTACCTTAGTAGATTTAGAAATGTAGGCTTTGTCGTGATGTATTTTATTGATGTTGATACGATCCTTCTTGTTCATATCTATACGAGTGATACCGCTATCTTTATACTGGGATATTAGCGTTTTATAGAAGGATGTTCCTGCAGATTTGGGTATGTGTATTGATATCAATTCTACTCCAGACCAATCCATATTCTCCAGCTTCTTACCATTAACAGATCGAGCTATATTTTTAATTTTTTCAATATTCATTGGTCCAATTACTATTTGTATTGTTTCTTTAAATCTATCTACTGATGGTTTACATACCACTTACTTTGATCATGGTATCTTCTACATGATGAACGATTTGAGTATATCTCGGATCTCTCTTAGTTTCTCTATTTCGTCTCAGTGGAAGATCAACTTCTATCTTTTCTACGATCTGAGAAGGTTGTGCTTTTAGAATGTAGATATCATCACCCAAGTATACTGCCTCAGATATGTCATGTGTAACGAAAAGTATTGTCGAGTGAAATTTCTCCCATATTTCTGATAGTAAATCTTGCATCTGTATACGGGTACGGATATCTAATGCTCCAAATGGCTCATCCATCAATAGTATTTCTGGATTGGCTAATAACGATCTAGCTATAGCTACACGTTGGAGTTGACCTCCAGATAGCGTTGGGTATTGAGCAAATTTTTTCTCATGTCCAGCCAAGCCTACTAGCTCTAGTATTTCCATTGCTTTTAGATCACGATCTTTTTTGCTGATACCTTTAAATCTAAGTGCTAAACCAACATTGTCTAATACTGTCATCCACGGTAGCGAACTATACTGTTGGAATACCATACTGACTCTATTATCATCTGATACAGGTTTTCCCTTGATAAGTACCTCTCCTTTAGTAGGTTCTTGTAATCCAGCAATATACCTCAGTAGGGTAGATTTACCACTACCAGACATTCCTAGTATACAGGCAAATTGACCTTGTCCAGGCTTATCCTCTATATTGAGATTTAGATTCTCAATAATCCAATTTTGTCCACCATCGTATGATTGACTAATATTCTTCAGCTCGATTATATTCTCGAAAGCTGGATTATCTTTATTCTCGTATTGTGCCATCTTCTACCTTACTTCTGAGCTGTTATTAATCTATATACTTTGCTTACTATTATCGTCAGGAATACGGTATGGATCGCCCACACAGTATCTCCAAACAAGGTGCTGAGCAATTTCCCACCTAAGAATCCTGTAAATTCATTGACCGCTAAAATCAGATATATTGCTAAGAATATCCATACGATTATACCTATTGCAAAATCCATGATCGTATCAAATACACTTTCTTCTTTGAGTGTGTTCGCTTTTTGATATGCCTTATTAGTCTGATACTTATGTGGGAAAAACCTTCTATCCAAATAAGCAAATACTCTATCCTGAAATACTCCGATTAGTATGATTAAAATTAAAATCGCAAAGGTTTTATCTATACGACCCATTCGCTGAGCGGCCTTGTAGATAAGTGAACCTAATCCACCTTCATCACCACTAGTTTCTGCGACTATGATATATGTCCACGATATGGCAGTCAATATCCTTATATCATCAGATAGTCTGGATAGTACAGATGGAATATATACAGTTCTTACCGTTTGCCATGCATTGGCCCCTAAGGTGTAAACGGTCTTGAGGTATACGTCATTTACTTCATCGATCCGCTGTACGATTACAGGTAAGAGATAGATCATGATACCAAAGGCTAGAAAATTAACCTTCATAGGTACTCCGATACCAAACCAAACTATAAATAGTACCGTCACTGCGGTTAAAGGAATGAATCTAATGGCATTCACGATATTTTGAAATGATCCTCTAAAGAGTGGAATCAAGCCAATAATGAAACCTATAGGTAAAGACCATAAAATCGCTTTGATATACCCACCAATATTAAGACCTATTGATTTTGCTGCGTTTTGGATTAGATCATTGTCTTTATACAGATCTCCAAATGCCGTCAATACCCTAAGTGGATGAGGAAGGCTCGATCTAGGTACTATAGCTACTTGCTCAGGATTGTTGGTTGGTGCTTTTTCCATGTCACCATTTTTGATAGCGGCCTCGATAGCCGCTTGATCCATATAGTCTGGATTGTCTAGAAATGGTGTAGAGAGTAAAATCCATATAGCGAGTAGAAATAAGATGCCTCCGATAGCTAGAATGGTACTAGTCTTCTTGTCAAGCGTTTTCCTTAATTGGAAGAGATCTTTGAAAGCCATAAGTGATTGGTCTATTTGTAGCTATGAAGTTATGAAAACAAAAACACTCTCCCAATAGCAATTGAAAGAGTGTCTTTATTTTTTTGCTAAACACTATCTGATGGATACGTATGAATCCATACTTAAGGATGATGTGAGCGCTTTTTTGTAATTATCCTGCAATCAACTGAAACTCAGTTCTTCTGTTTGCTCGTTTACAAGTTTCGTTTTGGTTCGCCTCGCAACCAGCAGTAGGTTTGTCAGGACCGTTACCTACGATTACAAATCTATTAGGATCCATACCATAGGCAGTTTGTAGATAATTAGCTACTGATCTTGCTCTCTGCTCAGATAGCTTTTGATTTAATGCTCTACTACCTACATTATCCGTATTTCCTTCTACTCTGATCTTAGTATTAGCAAATGCTTTAGCTACTTCTGCAAATTGGATATCGATAATCGTCTTAGCATTGTCCGTTAAAGCGGATTTGCCAGTGTCAAATGATATACTTACTGGCTTGGCTGCTATAGCTGGAGCAGTACGTTCTGCTTGAGTAGTAGGTTTGAATACTTTACTTTTTTCTGCAGCGTGGCTACTTCCTGTTAGAGCATCTTGTGCGTCAGATACGGCTCCTGTATATATTACTGATCTCCAGTTAGGTGCTACTTTTTCGGCATCACCAGTTTCTACAAATTTACGAGCCATCTTTCCATACAGATCTGCACCTTTTTGACCTTTATAGCCGCTGTTGAGCCCAAAGAAGTTTACATTATCTCCATGTGTAGTCCATCTTACTACGCTCATCATACCCAGTGCATCTTCAGTAGATACTCCGTTAAGTTCTCCTAGGTATTTTGCAGCTTTTGTTTTGTTGCCATCATTAGCATTGATTTCTGCTAGACCTTTCATCCATCCTTCATAGAAGTCATTTACCATCTTTCTATTCTTATTGATAAATGATTCTTTAGCGAAGAAGATATCTGCAATGATGTTAGATTGCTCTACAGTAGTCAGTAAGATCTTAGATCCAGGTACATCTCTAGTCGCAAGGATATCATCTGGACTCCATACTACTGCTGCATCTACCTCATCCGATCTAAATAGCTCAGCTGCCTTAAGGTTATCGGCTGTCTTGATCACTTTTACGTCACTGTACTTGAGACCTGCTGCCTCTAGTGAAGTGATTAATAATGTCTGCGCAGGTGAAGGTACCGCTACGGCTATTGTCTTTCCTTTAAGATCATTTACATTGTTGATGCCTCTCTTAGATATGATTGCATCTCCACCTCTAGACCAATCTACTTGCATAAATGCCTTAGGTCCAAAAGAATTGATATCATCTGGTGCTGTATATAGAGGAAATGCATCAGCAGTCTGTACAAGTACATCATACTCACCTGCGATCCATGCATTCATCGCATTGATAAGATCGTTCTCTAGTTTGAAATCTACGTTGAAACCATATTCCTTTTTGAATCTTGATCTCATGTTAGCTTGAGCACCTTCATTGAAATATAGTCCTGGTGCATATCCACCCCAAGTTACTAATTGTACTCTTAGCGTATTGTCATTAGGGTTACGCGTAGTTGCGCTACCGCTTTCTGATGAATTGCTTCCAGAGTTACTGCTGTTTGCAGTGCTGCCTGAATTCGTTTCGCCATTCGCTTGTTGTTCTTGAGCGGATTGCTCTGCTTGCTCCATTAGATTCTTACCAAACTCTGTCTGTTGAAGTAAGTATCTACCACCAAAAAATATTAAACACAATAAAAGTATTGTGATAATAAGCTTTGAAAATCCTGTTAATCGAGTTGCCATAATTTGTATTAATGTTTATTCGTTTATGTTGTTTTTGATTCTAATTATTTCTTTTAACTAAGTTCTTGAATTAGTCGAACAGATTATCATACTGATTCGTTCTTCCAAGTTTTTCTGGTTGCTTGATCGGCTCATTGAGATCCAATGTATCTTCAGCACTATGGCTGTTGGCCTGCTCTAGGATATCTTCTTTAGCATCACCGAGTAGGAGAGATGTAGATTCATTTTCCCACTTTTCTAACATTTTGAGACCTTCTTCTTCGAATACACCATTTTGAAGATCCATAGATTGCATAAAACCTTCAGACATCTCCATGAAACGTTCCATTTCGCCCACTTTGTTACTTACATCATCTGCTATTGCTTCTAATGCTTGATCAAATAAGGCTCTCTTGTCAGTATCTCCCTTAATAATTGACATGGCAGATTTCATCGCACTATTTCCAGCAGTAATTGCCTTTCGTTCCTGCTCTTTTACCATCACTTGATCCGTTACATCCTCTACAAGTATTGCCGAGTTTTCATGCATCTTATTGAGGACACGATAGAGTACTTCCATCTTGGTGTACAGATCTTCAAGTTTTACATTAGAATCTCTAAGACGTCCTGCTTTTCTGCTTTTGAGGATCATCTGCGCTTTCTGCTCATTTGCTTTAGCAGATCCAGCTAGTTCCATATTGCTTTTGATCTCCTTTTTATTATTTATAATCATCTCTTTCAGCTTGTGCATCTGGCCACGCAGCTGATAGATTTGCTTATTCATCTTTTTGAGATTCCCCTTAAGGTCATCTACATAACTCTTTAGTACAGATATCGGATCTATCTTGATAAACATGCCAGTGACCCATCTCATGAGACTCTTGTACATAAAACCCACAAGAGTCCTAGTCTTACTGTCGAGTGCCATAAATATGATCAACCCCAATACTGATAGTCCTACTACTAAACCGATAGTAGTAGATAGAAATGTAAATATTGCTCCTAAAAAAGTGGAAACTAACATCGTACCACCAATTAACAAACCTCCAAGTACTACTCCGCCTACTATACCTTCAGGTCTTCCCCAAAATGATTTACTTCTTGCCATTTATCAATTTCTTAATCCTATAATTTTCTTGATCCTTACGGTTTCTACTTGAGGTATTTTTTCATGTTGTCTACATCTGTCATGATCTGACCGAGTACCACTTTATACGCATGCATAAATCTATCGTTAGTCTTCTCCACTTTAGCTGCACTTTTATTGATGCCGTCTTTTATAGTTTTAAACGACGCTTCATTCGCCTCGATCTCTTTTTTGAGTTGCTCTATTTGGGCTTTCTTAGCCGTCACTTCTTTCTGTAGCGCTATGAGCTTCTCCTCTTTACCTACAACTTGTTTCTGTCTTTGGTTCTTTAAGGCATCTATAAATTTCTTCTCTTCCTTATTGAGGATGGCTACATAATGCTTTGCACTGCTGAGGAGTTTTTCTGGAGTGACACCCATAGTCTTAGCCATCACGAATGCAGACTTGTATCTAGTCGCTTCATCCATAGCCATATTGTCCAATCCCTGGAGTGAAGTCTTATATTCTAAATAGTCAAAGCCTTCAAGATTATTCTTGTCGATGGCATTGAGGAGGATATCTATGAATTTTTGATCTGCCTTGCCAGATGGCGTATCATAGTCTGCAGAGGTTTTTATCGCAGGAGTATCTACTTTGATATTTGGAGTCTCTACTTTGACTTCTGGTTCTGCTGCTTTGGCAGCTTGTGCAGCTTTTACTGCGTTTTCATCTTCTATGACAAATAGCTTTTTAAGCTTGTCGAACATCGTCTATCTCAATTTGGTGAATATTATGCTTAGCAATATACGCAAAGATGCTAATATACGGTCGAAGTAGAGAATGGATAAGACGAAAGTTTACCGATATTCGATTAAAATTGGTACTATTCTAACAGATAATCGTTTTTAGGGGTTTATTAGCTTTTATAAGGGTTTTGTTTTTGACATTTGATTTCGAATTTAAAGACGATGTTGCGTGGTGTTCAGTCGAAGTCACTGGCATATTAGGTGTTAGCCTTAATACGATTATTTGTCTTGATTAAGTGACTCTATCACATTCTCTTTTCCTATCTTCAGTACATTCTCTTACCTTAGCCGGTAATACTATAACTAACGACAAAATAGCAATACATAAACATGATATATTCAGATTCGGAGATCGCCAGACTTAGGAAAGTAATCGTGCATAGACCAGATGATGGCATCGGTAGAGTATCGCCAAAGCGAGCAGAAGAATTACTATTTGATGATATCGTATACTTGCCTCAGATGCAAGCCGAACACGATATATTTCGCAAGTCTCTAGAACTATGTATAGGAGCAGAGAATGTATTAGAAACGGAGAAGTTGTTAGAAGAAAGTCTCCATGATATTGGCAAACGTAACGAATTGATTGCTAATGTTTTAGATTTTGAAGAGCTACCTGTAAGTTATGTGGAGCATTTCACTGACTTGACTGCCGAAGAGTTAGCTAATGTCCTGATCACAGGATACCTCAAAGAGGAAGCACATGTGTTTTTTGATCCGATTCCTAACTTTATATTTACTCGTGATATCGCGGTGACAATCAAGGATCATGTGATCATTACGAAAGCAGCTAAGGAAGCCAGACAAAGAGAGAATTTATTGACAAGATTTATCTTTGCCAACCATCCTATTTTTGAAGGAATGTTAGCAGATGGAAAGATTATTGATCTTAACGATATAGAAGCTTTTCCACCCTCTAGGAATGCCGAAAAAGTAAGCATCGAAGGCGGAGATATCATGATGATCGCAAGTGATTATGTATTTATAGGATGTAGCGAGCGTACTACAGATCATGCCATCAAGTCTCTCAGCAAAGTATTATTTGAAAAAGGACTAGTAAAGCACGTAGCTCAGATCAATATACCTGCAGATCGTACTATGATGCACATTGATACCATATTTACAAGAGTATCAGATGATGATATAGTATGTTATAAGCCTACCGTATTTGATGGTAATAGCTCTAACGTATTGGTACACCATGCAGATGATTCTACGCCTAATGTCTATGCGTCAGTCAAAGATTTTATTCACGCGGAGATCAACCCTAATATGAATTTCATATTTTCTGGTAAAGGGAAATCACCACACCAAGAACGTGAGCAATGGACAGATGGATGTAATCTAGTAGCATTAAAACCTGGAGTAGGAATCACCTACGATCGAAACCATGTCACAGCAGATGCTTTTCGAGATGCAGGATACACTATACTTCCAGCCGAAGAACTGATTAAGCAAGCAGAGAGAGGGAATTTTGATTTCGATACTTTAGAAAAGACAATCATCAGTATTCCATCAGGTGAGCTATCTAGAGCAAGAGGTGGATCGCATTGTATGACTTGTCCGATAGTGAGAGATGGGCTGAACTAAGCAATCAAAAAAATGTAATTTGTTGGTGTTGATTGCAATATATTCTTCATTTTTGAGTTAAAGTGATGTGGTATTTGTTCTGGTACTTTCGAACAACTATTTTGAATGTAATCTAATTTAATTAGACAATTATGCACACATACACACACACCGTACATTATTTTATTTCGTAAGCACGATATTAATGTTTTTTATTTTTTGTGTGATTATCTCCTCTTGCACGAAAGATGAAATCGAAATCGACGCTATAGAAAAAGTGTCATTTGTAGATGATCTAATGAATTATACAAATGAAAATAATACCATAACCCGTAGCGACCCGGATTCAATCCAAAATTTGAGACCTAGTAATATAGAATTACAAGGTTTAGCTGATTATCTACAAGCTAGTACTGATAGTGATGTCTGGATGCCGCAATTTGTTTCTGTATATGGTTATCCAGTTTGGAGTCAAGCTGTAAAATCAAATGGTGAAGAAGGTGGGTTTGCCATCACTTTGCCATTAATTAAAAATGATCAAGTAATCGGCGTACTAAGGTACATAAACACTCCAGATATAATTCATGCTTACTTTAGAGGGTATAATCACATAATAAATATTCCAAATTTGGAGTATACAGAGCAAGAGATTGGAAGGGCTACTATTTTGGCATTGAGTTTTGTGTATTTTCAGTATATAATAGATGGAAGTTATAATACGGATTTAGTTGCTTGGATGCAAGCTGATCAAATCAGTATTGACGAGAGTGAAAGTACAAGTATAAGGAGTGAAATCTTTTGTTTTCCGGTAATAGATGGTTATGAATTTGTAGTCAATTCAAGTGACATTTGGTCAAATTATGTAGCGAATGAAGTGAGTATATCCCATGTAGAGTGTATAATTTTGGGTGGGCCTATTGCAGGGTTAAATCCACCCACAGGAAATATTGATCCAGATATACCTATTGACCCAAGTGACCCGCCTAGTGGTCCAGGCAAAGATGAAAAGGAAAAAGAAAAAGAGGAGGACGTAGATGATTGTCTTGAGAGAATGTCTGAACACGTAAATGGCGAGCTTGATCAGTTATTACTGGATCTTGAGAGTACAAATGGAAATAAAGTTTGTTTGGAAAAGCTACAGTATGATATTATATCACTTTTAAAAGCTGATCAAACTATCGATTGTAATAATTCAGCTTGGTCTGAGATTAAAATGAACTTAGAAGTAGCTGTAAGTTCCAAAGTTTCTGAATTTGACCAAGCTATTGCGGATATCCGGAATAGTGATATCTCTGATCCTTGTAATCCAGATCTGTCATCAGATGATATTGCGGATAATGCTATTGCAGCTATGAATGAAAGTGGTGGATGTGGGGTAGATGCTTTGGAGAGTGTAATGACTGGAAATGATCATATTATTAATTATCTTACTGATATTCGACTAAAATGCATTTATGACAAATTGTTGCTAGGTTCGGATAATGTATTTTGTAGTACGTTTGAAAATTTCTTAGGGGATACGGATATTGATTTAACGCTTTCAAATTCTATTCAGAGCACAGCCAATGCGACAACTACACCATATTTTTTAGCTTCTGGATCGAATCAAGGAAATACTATAAATATTTCTATTAACACGAATCAAATCCAAGACTTTTGTGAAATCGTTATTGTTGGCCTTTTTTTACATGAAGGGTTGCATGCCGAAATGTTCAGATTACTTAATGATCCAAGCATTAATATTAATGATTTTTCTTCGATTTGGAGTGAATATGATGAAAAAATAGACCAGCACGATAACATGGCAGAATTGTATATATATCAACTAAAATTAGCATTAAAAGAAAGATTTGGAAGTAGATATACAGATCAGCAATATGAAGCAGTTGCTTGGCATGGTTTAGGGAATGTTGCAGGTGAAGGTGTAAACACTTCAGCATGGAATGCTTTGACTACGATTCAACAGAATAATTTAATTAGTCAATTCGAAAGCGTAAATAGTAGCTGCATAGATGACGAATGTAAATAGAATAATCATAATAATAAAATTTCCAAATTCTATATCTCATGCTATATTTAAGAAAAGTATTTAAATTTTTAATTCGAAGAATTCTACTTGTATCTAGCATATTAGTAATTATCGGTGCTACAAGTTGTAAAAAAGAAAAACAGAGCTACAACTTAGAAAGCATTGTAGGTAGCTGGATTACAGTTGAAAATGATTTTATTGAAATTAGAGACACGCTAAATAGGCATAGAGATTCTAATACTTTGGGATCTAGAGGCAAAGAGAGTGGCAAATTTGTTTACCTTCTCGATGATACTCTACGTTTTCAAAGTAGTTATTTTTCTTCAGTAACAAATTATGAAAATATGTACGTCGAAAGTTTAGATTTCAAGATACTTTCAATGTCGGATTCTATAATGATATTAGATCCAGTAAATGAAAATGCGGATTCACTTTTTGATCAAAGAAGCAATATAGAATTCATAAAACAGGAATATGCAATTGACCAATCAATTGAACTAAAAAAAATAACCTTTCATAGTTCGAAGTGCTTCGGTAACTGTCCGGCATATCACCTTTCGATTGATAGTATAGGAAATACATTATTACATAAAGAAATGGTTTATACTAAAAACGGAAAGGAGCAAACTGTTGACAAATTGCAAATTGGTTACTATAAAGGAAGAATCGAAGAGAGTTTATTAAGTGGTTTGGAGCAGGAAGTGCGGAGTTGTAACCTTGATGTGTTGAAATTTAATGGACTAGATTGTTGTGATGGTTCTGTGGTAACTATTATTATAGAATACAATAGAGGACGAAAGTATTTGAAGTCAATGGTGCCTCCTCGAATCGCTTCCAAATTGATAGCTTATCTATATAAAATTTGTGGAGAGGTAAAATTAAATCGGGTAGATGAAATACTTGAGTTTGAAAAATGACTAAGGTCAAAAGGATTTATAAACGTAGTTAGAAATTCCCTTATTTTAACAATGGTGGATATGGGGCTTTTGGCAACTTTGATCTATCAGATCATCCAGGAAAAATCGCTCTTGGAGAGGCTGTTGGTAATTATATTGGAGGATTATATGGCAATACTAGTTTTGGAGGAGAAAATAATGAATTTTCTTCAAGTGATAATTTTATTCCGAGAGGGTTAATGTGGGATTTAGTGGATGACACTCCTCTTGATCAAGTTACAGACCCTAACACTAACACAACTGTGACAGACAATATTCGAGGTTTTACCCCTAGTATGATATTCAACGGTTTGCAAGCTATATCACCTTTGGACCCTGATATAATAGATATACGTTCTTTTCGAGATAATTTAAGAGTGAAACATCTTGGAGATACACCAAATAGTATTAATGATTATAACACCTTCGTGGATGGGTACGATGTTTTCAACTAAAAAAAACTATTCAGAAGTCATATTGCTTATTCATAAGATACCTTCTTTTTTTTAAATGATATTATGAAATACTTTATTTTAATTTTTATTGCCATCGTATTCTCTACTTGTTGCAAAGACAATGATGCCGAATTTAAGAAAAACTGTCCATACGAGTTGGTATTTGGAGGGCATTATCTTAGAATTCCAATAACCATTTCACCGCATCAAAGAGAATATAATATTGGAGATACGTTGAAAATAAGTACCGTTTTCTCGGATTCGATTTATGATTTAGGCACAAAAGAATTTTTTCAAATTAAGGAGTTTCCTTTTAAACCGACATCTGGATTATACCGAATTCAAGAGGGGGTAAGTCATGACTCTGGTTATTCAGTAAATGAACTCGAAATCAGCAATGTTTTCGATCCTGTTTACTTTAATTCAACCAACTATGTAGATGGGTATCGGGCTTACACAATATATGAAGATGGAATGTATACATTTGAATCTCAATTGGTGTTGAAAGAAGCAGGAACTTATATAATGTTATTTAGTGATCTTTATCAAGATAATCTTGGTAGTGGCAATCAAGATTTAAATGCAGAGGCAGATGCCATCACATTTGAAGGTAAATGCCCTACATTAGAATATTACCTGTGTTCTATGATAGATAGTGGAGATAATCATCTAGACTATTATGAAGATGAGCTAGTCTATCTTGATGAGGAAGTGTATAGGGGTAAGTTGGGGACTATTACTGGATCTATAGGCCCACTTGGTTCTGGCGGTATCAGAATAGAATTGAGCGGCTTCTTTGGTTTTGAGGTAGTGGAGTAATACTATGTTACTTTGTTCAAAATATTAGCTTCGGCGATTTGCTTTTGAGCGCTGGTGGAAATGAAATGTAATAAAGGATAAGCTGATATCGAAGCTTATCCTTTTCTATTGCATATATTTGATTTTAACATATTATGTCATTCAACATTAAAGCTATTTTTACCTACGACCATCAGAAGCGAGTACGTTACGGAGAGACCGACCAGATGGGTTATCTCTATTATGGAAATTATCCACTGCTGTATGAGATCGGTAGGACTGAGTCTATCAGATCTTTAGGGCTCAGATATAGAGATATGGAGGTAGAAGATCGTGTGATGATGCCAGTGTTACACATGGAAGCGAGATATCTTGCACCTATCAAATATGATGATCAGTTGACAATACGGACTATTATCAAAGAGTTTCCAACTAAGATTATAAGGTTTGATCATGAAATCTACAATGAAAATATGGAGTTGTGCCACCGTTCGTATGTCAAGCTATTCTTTGTAGATATGGATACCAATAAGCGAGTAAGTACGCCAGTAGCATTGCAAGAAGCCCTAAAACCATATTATGAGTAGATGGGACTCTATATGGTCTTGGATTACGCACTTACCCATTCTAAAGCAAATACTCGATTGGTCAAAGCGGACGGCCATTCCTGGTTTTAGTGGAGTACCTATCTTTAGTATTGTGGTGTTTATCTATAATGAAGCCATGAGGGATAACATCACGACGAGAGCCAACGCAATAGCGTTTAGTCTGTTTTTGGCTATATTCCCAGCGATCATTACGCTATTTACTTTGTTGCCGCTGATGCCTTTTACTACAGATTACGTAGCACTAATCAGTAGTTCTTTAGAAACAATACTACCAATAGATGCTCACGATTACTTAATAGATCTGATTACCAGTATTACAGCGGTTAATCGTGAAGGACTATTCTCATTAGGTTTTATACTGGCGGTTTATTTCGCGAGTAGCGGTATGCTTACTCTGATGGATGGATTTGATAAGTCTTACAAAGAGATATATCGATCTAGATCATGGCTGCGCAAGAGAATGGTGGCCATTATATTGATGCTTATCCTTTCAGTCATATTGATACTGAGTTTTGTACTGGTTATTGTAGGGAATGTTGCACTGGATGAAGTGGTAGCCTACTTTGATATCTCGTTAGGTGTGGATATACTATTGACGATATTGCGATGGGTAATAGCCTTATCTCTTATCTATTCTATGATCACGCTAATCTATCGCTATGGTCCATCTATGTATAAGCGGACTCCATTCATCAATCCAGGGTCGATATTAGCTACCTTATTATCTTTACTTACTTCATTAGGTTTCTCTTATTTTGTTAATAATTTTGGAAGGTATAATGAGATTTATGGCTCTATAGGTGCATTGATTGTAATCATGATATGGATACAGATTAATGCATTCGTGATACTCATCGGCTATGAGTTGAATGCCAGTATAGCCGTGAATAGAGGTAAACTGAGCGCTGACCTGAAAGAAGTAAAAGAGGCACTGGAAAAGGATCTAGAAGCGGATCTAGACGATTAATATCAACCTGTAGATCTAAAGTGCCTACTTAATCGCTATTATGACGGAAGTGATACGGTCTAACTAGCGATAATTCACTATGTTCGCGCAAATTTTCAATTACTACTATGCGCATATTCACGCTCTTAGCTTTTATAGCTTTACTTTCATCTTGTACTCAGAAGAAGACTCTTATTATTGATAATCCTACACGAAAGCCAATCGAAGTCAAATTTGAAGAAGGCCATGAGAGGACTGTAGCCGCTAAAAGTCAGGAAAGGATAGTAATCACTCAAGCTAGCACGACAGTCTATCTCAATGGTGAGAAAGTAGGCGATGTTACATTCGATTCAGAAGATGAATACCTACTCAATCCTACACTCTCTAATTATTACATAGAAGAAGTAGCTTATGGTGGAGGTATGCATTCAACCGCTAAAGGGACTAAAAACGATATTGTACAGACTAAGCTAATGTTTGATGATATACCCTTTGAAGGATATGTTCGTAAGGATAATAGTCTACTCATTACTAATGTTTGGAAATATGGTGTTGACGATGATTTGCCATCTTTAAAGGATAATCAGACACCAAGTGTGAAGCGTAAGCTCTACAGAGAAGTCGATTTTGAACGACATGCCAAAAAACTCTATTATGATGCCTTAAGAGAGGCTCAATAAACACTCATTTCAGTAGTGCTGCTCATTGAGAATTGAATGGTTTTACCCATAATTTAGTATGTTAAACTAAGTTTGATAATTTTCACTCTTTCAGCGCGGTTAAACAATCGTTAAAATAGGTTGTATTTTGTGTGATCTTAGAGGTTTAATGAGTTATATAAGCGTAACTTAATGCGATTATATTTTTAGATGGAAGAAAAAGAAAGAGAAGATAATATCAAATCAAGGTTTGCTTGGCGTAAGTGGATCTGGAGATTGGTATTTTTTATAATCGCCTTTCCATTTATTCTATTTTTATTGTTACAGGTTCCTGTAGTGCAAAACTGGTCTGTCGATCGACTTACGAGTTACTTTTCAAATAAAATGAACACCAAGGTAGAAATCGATAAAGTCGACCTTTCTATCTGGAGAGGACTAGAGCTAGATGGCTTTTATGTTCAAGATAGGAGTGGAGATACATTGATCTACTCTGAGCACTTGGAGATCGGATTTCAAAAAAGTCTATTTTCCGTGTTTTCTGGAAATCTGTTACTCAACGATATTAGATTGGTCAATGGTCATGTGCATATCGTCAAACGGAAGAATGAAAGCAAGAGTAATATGGAAACTTTGCTGGCTAGTCTTGGGTCTGGTGCAAAATCAGATGATGATGAGCCAGGCGGTCAGTATAATCTTGATCTTAAGATCGTCCAACTCAAGAATGTCCATTATCAGATAGAAGACGAAAATTTAGGTAGGTCGCAGAGTTATCAGATTACAGAGGGTGTAATCGAGTTTGACAAGGTAGATCTCGGTGATGGAAACATCAATGTAAAAAGAATCTTCTTGGATAGACCAGATATTGTAATTTCTAGAAACAAGCAAGAAGTTATAGTCATCAATGATGTGACAGGACAACTGGATACTATATTAGTAGAGGCTCCAGTAGTTGATACTTCTATATTGCTTATCACAGTAGATGAGTTAGAAATTTTAGAAGGTACATTTAAGCGATTCGATGAACGTTCTGCTCGAAATGGTGAATATCCGAATAGCTTAGATATAGCAGATATGGAGTTGACAGACCTCAATCTTAAGTTTACAGATCTGCATTATTCTAGTGATCTTGATATTACTTTGGGAGTAGAGTATCTGACTATGGAAGATCAGAGAGGCTTTGCAATTAATGAGATGTCTGCAGATTCAATATTGATTAATAGTAGAGGAATAAATTTTAAAAATTTCAAATTCCAAACGAATAATACGGATATTGATAATGACCTCTCGATTACCTATAATGAGTTTTCTGATTTTAATAATCTTACGAATCGAGTATTTTTTAAAGCTGATTTTAATGAAGCTAAAGTGGGACTTGGGGATCTTACCTACTTCATTAAAGACTTAAATAAGAATAAGTTTTTCATAAATAATAAAGGCCGACAAATTGTTTTGGATGGAAAGTATTATGGACGAATTAATAAACTGAGTGGAAGAAATGTCAAATTGTATTTCGACAAAGGATTGCAATTGGAAGGATCGTTTGATAGTAGAAATATCTCTAACGGAGAGAAGGCCTTGATCAATGTTAAAGTAGAAAGACTGACCACCAATGTTAATTTTTTAGAGCAACTAATCCCTGGGTTTAAGACTCCTGATAATTTTGAGAAGATTGGAGACTTTAATTTTTCAGGAAGGTTCGATGGATATTTCAAAGATTTTGTGGCGTTTGGATCTCTCGATACCGAATTGGGTAGAGCGGATCTAGATATGCGATTGGATATAAAGGATGGTACGCGTAATGCTAACTATTCAGGTGAGATGGGTTTAGTAGATTTCGACCTAGGTGCTTGGACGGATGATGCTAATTTTGGAGTCGTAAGTTTCAACTCTAAAGTATCTAATGGTAAGGGACTTTCATTAGAGACAGCATTTGCTAATTTAACCGCTAAGGTAGAGTCATTTGATTTTAAGGGATATACATATGATGATTTTATCCTTGATGGACAATTGAAGAAAAATAAATTTGAAGGGATATTTAAAATTGATGATGAAAATGCCAATTTTGAATTTGATGGTAATATTGAACTTCGAGAGGGTAGACCTTATTTAGATTTTAAAGCGGATATCAAAACCTTAGATCTTACCCAACTTAACTTGGTCGACGAAAAGTTGGCCATGAGTGGTAATTTAGATATCAATATGAATGGTAAAAGCGTAGATGATCTTTTTGGAAATTTACTCGCTTCGAACCTTAAAATACAACGGAAAGATTCTATTTATATCTTAGATACCATATCTGTAATAAGTACAGCCAAAGGTATAGATGGTAGACTATTAGAAATTTATTCTGATATTGGAACGGCAAGTATCGATGGAAATTTTCAGTACAAGAACGTAGTCAATGCGGTAAAACAAATAGCCAAAAATAATTATCCTTTCTATACTAAAAATTGGACGCCTGTAGGTCATGTGGCGGATCAGAATTTTAATTTTGATATCCACATCAAAGACAGTAAAAATATATTTGCTTTAGCCGGTGCACCTAAGTTGAGTATCAAAGATATGAGAGCTAAGGGTAGTGTTGGTAATGATGAGGGAGAGATTGCGATTACATCTTCGATGCCATACGTAGGTTATGACAAGTATCAAATATTTGGAGGTCAACTTAACTTTAATAGTATACTTAATGATGGTTCGCTACTGATGACGATCGACTCTAGTTTGGTAGGAGGTAAATCATTTAATCCTATTGATATCAATGTTGATATGAAAGGAGATACGATCAATTTAAATCTAAGTACAGACGGTATAATAGACTCTGTGGAACGTCTGGATCTTATTGTTCAAGTGACTCCTCATGAGAGAGGAGTTAAGTTACACTTAGAAGACAAGGAGTTGATCATGCTAGGTAATAAGTGGCAATTTAGTGATGATAATAGTATAGTGGTTGGGAAAGATTATTTAGATATAAATAATTTATCGTTGACCGATGACACTAAAAAAATAGTAGTTAAAGATCTCGATAATGAAGGTGTAGAATTACAACTGGAAAATGTCGATCTAGCAATGGCCAATCCATTCATTAATTACGATAAAATGGCCTTTGGTGGAATTACAGATATGTCTCTGCAAGTGCATAAGATGTATTCAGCGGCTCCAGTTATCTCAGGAAATATTTCAATCGATAATTTTCTAATTAATAATGATGACTTTGGAAATTTAGAAGTTGATATAAGTAAGACCAACTTTAACCCTTATGAAGGATTAATTTCACTCGTACACCCTGAACACTCTATTAAATCAAGTATAACATTTGATCAAGAAAACAATACCCTTGATGCTACACTCAAGGCTAGAGATCTACCTATTAGAATATTTGAGTTTATCATTACAGATGGAATATCTGAAACGGTAGGAAAGGCAGATGCAGATATCACGCTCACAGGACCTTTGGATAATCTGGATCTTAGAGGAGATGGATTACTTAAGGATGGAGCGGTGAAAGTTGATTATTTAGGATCGAAATTTTTCTTTGATAATCAACCTATTGCGATTACTAGAACCTTTCTTGATCTAACTGATGATTTTATAACAGATAGTGAAGGTAATGTGGGATTAATCACAGGAGGTATAAGACATGACCTGTTTAGTGATTTTGTGATGGATCTTAATATCACAGCGGATAATGCGATAGTATTAAATACCACAAAGCGAGAAAATCCACTGTATTATGGATATGCGCAAGGGAAGGTAAGTGTGGATTTTGCAGGTCCATTTGATAGAGCAAACTTAAAAGTAGAGGCCGTAACTGGTCCTAATACAGTGTTGAATGTACCCGTTAGTTATTATCAAGAAGGCTATGATGAAAGCTTTGTGAAATTTGTGGATCGTAATAATTTGGATAATCAAGAGATCACAATTATCAATAGTAATGATAACTATAAGATCAAAGGACTTAATATAGAAATGAATGTAACGCTTACTCAAGATGCTGAGATGCGAATTATTTTTGATGAGTCTCGTCAAGATATCTTAGAGGGTAGAGGCAACGGAGCAGTGCAAATGTATATCGATAGATTTGGTGCTTTTGATGTGTTTGGCGAATACGAAATAGCCAATGGTCAATATCTATTTACATCAGGTGAGTTTGTTAAAAAACCGTTTATAATTAAGCCTGGAGGTGTGATTAGATGGAACGGAGATCCGCTAGATGCCATATTGGATATTGATGCCAATTATATCGTTCGTACACCATTATATATATTTTTAGCGGAGTATCTAGCTGCTGAAACTGCGGCTGAGCAAGAAGCAAGAAGTACGCAAACCACTGAGCTTATACTAGATTTAACAGGTACGATATTCAAGCCTATAATTAATTTTGATATCGCCTTTCCAGATCTTCAAGGTGAACTCAAAACTTACGCAGACAGTAAACTTAGAACATTAAGAACCAACGAAATCGCACTGAATAATCAAGTCGTCCAATTAATAGTATTTCAAACCTTCTTGAGTAGCGATGGGGCGGCAACATCTGGCGTTTCTAATTCATCTTTATTGACGAGTGCGGCAGGAAATACTTTGAGTGAGCTAGTAAGTAATCAATTATCTAATTTACTCACAGGTCTTCTTAGTGAAGCACTTTCTGATAATGGATTGATATCAGGTATTGATTTTAAAGTGGGACTTAGAAATAATTCAGGTGTATACTCTTCTAATACTGGAGCACTCGATTTCAATGAAGTAGAGGTAGACGGTCGTACAAAATTCAGATTTCTAAACGAAAGAATGAGTCTCAAAGTAGGTGGCAACTTTGTACGAAATGAAGATGTCATTGGAGGCTTAGGAAATTATATAGCTGGTAATGTAGTGCTAGAATACTTTCTTACTGATGAGCGCAAGCTTAAAGTAAGAGTATATGGTACTTCAGATATTGATTTTCAGTCTACCTCAAGACGAGGAAAATACGGTTTCGGATTTGGATACCGTACGCAATTTGGCACCTTGTCTGAGTTTCAAGATGGTCTGAGGGATGCTGTAAAAGAAGTAATAGATTCTGAAAAGGAAAGTCCCAATTAAAGTATATACCAAGTAGTTATTAATAATCCAATATTACTATTTTATAATATCCGACAGCTTGTTTGTTTTTGATCTCAACAAATGATCAGCAAGTACATTAGCTGCCATAGCTTCTACAATAGGTACTGCTCTAGGTACTACACATGGATCATGTCTGCCTTTACCCGTTACAGTGACAGCATTGCCAGTTTCATCTACTGAAGATTGATCTTGCATAATCGTCGCTACTGGCTTAAATGCTACTCTAAAGAATATATCCATACCATTAGAGATTCCACCTTGTATACCTCCTGAGTAGTTAGTTGATGTCTTTACTTTACCATGGTCGTCAGTATAGTACGCATCATTGTGTTCGCTCCCTTTCATTGTCACAGTGTCAAATCCACTTCCATAATCAAAACCTTTTACCGCATTGATACTGAGCATTGCTTTGCCTAGATCTGCGTGTAGTCGATCATATACAGGTTCTCCTAGTCCAACAGGTGTTCCTTTGATCACGCACCTTATTAATCCTCCTACCGTGTTTCCTTCTTTTCTGATTTGTTTGATGTACTCCTCCATTTCAGCGGCTGCTTGTGGGTGAGCGCATCGCACTATATTACTTTCGATTACTTCTGAAGTGGGATTATCTACATCCGGAGCTATAATATGTCCCACTTGAGATACATATGCCGTGATATCTACACCGAGATGCTTAAGCAATAGTTTGGCTATAGCTCCTGCAGCTACTCTTGCTGCAGTTTCTCGAGCTGAAGATCTTCCTCCACCTCTATAGTCACGGATACCATATTTTGCGGTATATGTATAGTCCGCATGAGAAGGTCGATACTTATCCGCGATGTGACTGTAGTCTTTAGATTTTTGATTTTGATTAGCAATCCAGATAGCTAAAGGCGTGCCTGTACTGATACCATCCATCGTACCCGAAAGTATCTCACAAGTATCAGGTTCCTTTCGCTGTGTAACGATTGCACTTTGCCCTGGTCTTCGTCTGGCTAACTCAGATTCAATAAAGATTTTATCGATCACTAAGCCTGCCGGACAGCCTTCGATTACTACTCCTATACCTGCGCCATGAGATTCACCAAAGCTTGTAAATTGCCATATCTTTCCAAATGTACTTCCTGCCATATATCAAAGGTACCGATATTCATAGCGAGTATCAAATAATCTCCATCTTCTTCATGATGTAAGTGGCACTCTTATTTTTGCACACACCATTACGTAACTTATAGTCGAAGACGAGCTCGCCATCTTGAATCTCTACTTCAAAATTTTTATTGATCAACTGAGTAGGGTACTCAGCAGTAGTATCACATACTTTTAAATCATGCGTAGCTATAGCTCCGATTACATTCTTAGAGATTAACTTTTTAATTACTTCTACAGTTCCTTGCCTTTTATCATCAGAGTTGGTCCCTCTTAGTATCTCATCTAGCAGGATGAATGTTAGTTTGTTTTCCGCGGCATCCATTACCTCTTTGAGTCTTTTTACTTCAGCAAAAAAGTATGATTCGTTATCAGATAGAGAGTCGGATAATCTCATCGATACATAGATATCAAGAGGGTGTATGTTTGCTGAAGTGGCACATACAGGCGCTCCAGCACTAGCTAATACCATATTGATTCCGAGGCTTCGTAGAAAAGTGCTTTTGCCTGACATATTTGAACCTGTTAATATGATGAACTTTTGATCGGCAAATACTACATCGTTACAAACTCTTACATCATCGGGTAACATGGGATGACCAAGATCGCTAAACATGATCTCTTCTTTAGTATTAAGTTTTGGATAGGCGTATGTAGGATTATTGAAGGCAAAGTTAGCTAGGCTATTCATGGCTTCAACTTCTCCCACTACTTCCAGCCAGTCATTTATCATAGGGGCATATGTAACCTTCCATTCTTGTAATCCTCTTAGAGTATGTACATGGTAGAGACTCATACCATTAAAGATGATGGCTCCCATAGGATTGTGCACCGAATCCATCTGTTGGAAAAGTCTTGAGAGTTTGGCTATATGTAGACTAGCAGATTCATTTTCAGATAATAGTCGATTTTGAAGATCTTTAAGTTTAGCTGATTGGAATGATTGATTTTCAAACAGATACAATAATTGACTATACTTTTGTATCGACTTATTAATCTGAGATTCTCCAAGGATCTCATCCTTTATTTGTCTATAATGTTGGCCGAGTATTCCGAGATTGATAAGAAACAGAAACGCAAAACTCAATCTAGGTATATCTCCTCCAATAAAAACGTATGCGAGTAATGAGATTACCGTAAGTATTGGAAATAGATAGCTGATAATCTTCATTAGGGAAGAATGTGGTTTTGCTGCAGTCTTGGTCCAATTGATGAGTGTATTATAAGTGTCATTTGTATCATCGCTAGCCATGGCCAAAGCGAGTACTTCTTGGCGCCATTCCATCTTGTTAGATAGCTCTTGTACAGCTTCTTGTTGAGCGATGATATCTTCGTTAGATAATCTATTGCTTAGGTAATGCGCTAGTCGTCGACTACCTACATATGTTGCAGTTCTATTGAGTCTATGAAATAAAGAATGATCGCCAAATATATCTAGATCGTATGTGTATGGATGTTTAGGTTGAATATGTTTTTTGCCATCTGCAAAGGGAATTGATGTTCGTTCGAGATAGTCATGCTCATTTTGATTGATGTCAGCTAGCGCTTTATTGATTCTCATTTCTTGTGCTAGTCTCATATGCCTATTGATCAATATGAAAAAAGCTATCGCTGAAGTAATAGCTATAACGATCCATTGCGTGGCGCCTTCGCTTCTTATCATAAAATACAGAGAAAGAAGAAATATCACGACCAAAATGATACGTATGGTACTCATCACATTGTACCGCTGCTTTTGCTGAAGAAATAGAGAATGAAACTGATCTAATCTTGTCTTGTATATAGGGTTTTGTATTGCCAAAGTATTTGCTCTAAGTGATTCAATTTGTTAATGCGCTTGTCGTAATCCAATGATACAACGGATTAGATGCGATCATGATCTGTCTTCGTCATTTCATGTACTATCTCACCAGTATGCTTAGTACTTGTTGGTTCAAATAGAAGTAAATGTACTTCCTCTTCAGCTATAGGTTTGTGTTCTATGCCTTTAGGAATTACTAGCATTTCGCCTTGGTGTAATGTAATTGTGCGATCGCGAAATTCTAACTTTAGGGTGCCTTTTATAATCAAGAACATTTCATCTTCATTAGCATGATCATGCCAGACAAACTCTCCTTTGACTTTCGCTATTTTTACATCTTGGCCGTTGAGTTGACCTATGATTTTGGGAGTCCAGTACTCTTCAAAAAGATCAAACTTCTCAGCTATATTGACTTTTTCCATAAGGGGTAATCTTTGCTGTAGATAATCGAAGTGGTGAATCCCTATGCTTAACGAAGAAACTAGTTTAATGCATTCTATCTGCTCTAGGCTTCAATGTTTTCATGAGTTCTTCTTCGAAATCTAAATATTGTTGCCATCTATTTTTTACAAATTCATCATCTTCAGCATAATGGTATGCAAGATCTAAGAACATGCGATAATGTCCAGCTTCTGATACCATAAACATATGGTAGAATTCTCTTAATTCTGGCTCTGAAATATTTAAAGATAATAATCGAAAACGCTCACAACTCCGTGCTTCTATAAGTGCAAAAGCGAGTAGCGCATCTATTAATGCCGTTTTACGACTTCCGTCTTTTTTCTGAAACTTACGAAGTGCAACTACATATTCATCGTTGCGTTGTTCGCCCAATTTCATTCCACGCTTTTCCATTTCTGCAATGACTAACCTGAAATGTCCCCATTCTTCTGTCACCACTGGAGAAAGCTCGTTTACAAGTCTAGTATGTTGTGGATATTTTTGGATGAGAGATATGCACGAGGTAGTGGCTTTCTGCTCACAGAACGCATGATCTGTCAAGATTTCCTCTAGACTTATCTCAGCCATATTGGCCCATCTAGGATCTGTAGGCAATTGTAAACCTAATTTATATTTTGTCTTTGTTTCACTCATTACTCTGCCTTCTTAAGACACTCTAATTGACGCTGTAGGAGATCTATTTCGTATACAGGATATTCTTCAAAACCGGAACTCCAAATGATAGCAACTTTGTCAAGTTCTAAATCCTCTATAAGTTCCATCTCTATATCTTGAAGCCTATATATCGCTTCATATTTAGTATGTCCAGAGTAAGGCTCTAGTTTACCTTCTGCTCTATATATGCTATTCGCTACAAAGTTATCACCATTGATAAATGTAAGCTTTACCATATCGTCCTTATCTATAAATCCATAGTTACGACTTGCGTCTTTCGTAGCGAGATCTAAATCTAGATTAAGATAGTAATCACCGTCAAGTTGAGTGAGATATGCGCTGCAGTTTAGGAAGTTTTCACTCTTTAGAAAGTGTTTCAACTTTTCACTTGTATGTCCAAAAAGGTGTTGAGGCGCATGTTCAATTCGCTTTTGATTAAGCGATTTGTCTAAGCCATTATATGTAATGTCACAAGCTTTATCATGTGAGATATATTCTGGATTGCGATCATCTACTTCAAAGACATAATCTACCTTAGTAGATTGGATGCTTTTTACAGTAGTACCCAGCGTTTTAGCCGATTTAGCAACTAGATCGTTTATTTTGTCAGCTCTTTCTTCAGGTTTTATAGTAGCAATATCATTCACTTTTTTGATGAAGTTGTAGCTTTCTTCAGCTCTCATATCAGCAAGATCGTAATCTACGTCTAGCGCATTTAATTGATTCTCTAGGCTGATTACTTCATTTTCGTTTTTAGCCTTTTTAGCAATTTTAAGCTTGTCAGAAAGACTACGTATTTTCTCTTTAAACTGATACCTCGCTACAGTACTCTTAGCTTCGATATCCTGCAATTGAGATTTTAGGCTTCTTAGGATCGATCTTTCTTGTCGATCGCCACTCAGTTCCGCATTATTTGGGTCCTCAAGAGCGTTTAACTCAATTCCCATAAACTGGTCTTCGTCTTCCGTACTTTTAGATTCGTCAGCTCTATAGGTATACGATCCGTCAGCAGCTACAGTGAGTATTTGTCCTGACTTAGTTTCTAGATTTTCCTGAGCAAATGCATTACTTGAAAGCATGCATGCCACGAATATCAGTACGAATGTAGGTAGGTAGGTATTTTTGTTAATCATAGTATATTGGTAGCACATATATTTACAGATTTGCAAATATACGTAAGTCAGTGTAGAATATCTTGTATATAAGCAATTATACAGGTTATAGCATATAATGCCGCTTGAAATACATGCTGGTGGACATATTACCAATTAGAAAACGTTGGAAAGAGTCGTTTTAGGTAGACTTGAGTCGATAGATTAGCAAAACCAATAGGAATGGTACATATGAGTACTTTCTAATGATTTTATGTCTTTTCTGATTTCTTCTTGTTGCTGTGGATTAGCCACGGCTATTATAATTTGAGCGTTGGATATACCAGCAAGAATAGTGGTGGGAGAGAGTATAATTCCATAGATGTCATGGCCTATTTTCTTTTCATTATCCGTAATCCAATAAAATGCTACCTCGGAAGCAATCAGTTGCTTCGCTATACGCTTGGCCTTAGTTCCTGCACCCCATATTACCAAGGAATGATCTGTATTGTAATCTAGTTCTAAGAAGTATCTAACTTTCAATTCTAGAAATCGATTGTCCTTATAATTTTCATCATTTCTGGAGGCGCGGTGGCCATGATCACGCCATTGGTGTAAAATGGTGGTCGTGCAAGGTATTATATGGAGCTTATGCTTGTACATTCTAAATACGAGATCATAATCTTCAGGATAAATTTCACTATGGAAAGCACCTATAGCATCGAAGTCTTCACGATACATCATCCAGCATGGACTCGCTATTACACATTCTTTATAGATATCATCAAAATTAGATCCATGCAAACTCAAAGAATTGAGCCATTCTGCGTATTTCAAATACCCTTGACCTATTGGTAGGTCATCACGAAAGTACTCTACCATACCGGTGGCTATACTCCCTAGGCCAGAAGTTAGTAGTTGTGAGACCATAATATCAAGTTTTGCAGTAGTCATGATATCATCAGCATCCATTCTAGTAATTAATGCTCCAATTGATTGTGAATACGCTAGTTGCAAAGCTTTGATGATGCCTGTTCCTTTATTTCGTAAGATCTTTATATTAGAATACTCATTCGCCCATTTTTGCATTACTTGCAGCGATTGATCTGTACTATGGTCGTCGACGATGATCAATTCCCAAGAAGTGTAGGTTTGGGCTATTATACTAGAAATACATTCATCTAGGAATCTATCAGCATTCTTACACGGAATTAAGATGGATACTAACAATCTGTCAGAAAGTGGGTTCATAGCTTGTGTGAGTGGTTATAACTGTATGATTATTTGGTAGTTACGTTATTTTTTTATAATTTCGTCCGCTTCTGAAATTTTTTTCATTAAATTTCGGTAGTATATATTGGATCTATGAAGATAGATGCCATTTTCATTAAACAAAAGTATATATATTATGGGTAGACCACCTACTAGACAAAAAGAACTGAAGGATGGATTTTATGTAGAGGTTAGGAATAAAGGTTCTAAAACAGGGATGAAGATAAGAAGAGAGACATTAGCCGAGATGGAGCAAATGGTCAAAGATTACCAAAAGACTAAAGAGGTAATCGTACTAGGAGAATCAAGAGGAGGTAAATTCGTCGATAAAGACGGAAATGTGATCAAAAAGAAAAAATAGATCACTTACTTCCATCAAATAAGAAAGAGCTTGAACATTGATTGTTCAAGCTCTTTCTTTTTGTATCTATCTTATTAGCGACTAGTTCACTAGTGGATTAAGCCTTTTTTTCGTTGATTGCCTTTTTGTTCATAAGGTTTTTCTGATACTTACCCTGTACGATATCTATCAATACTAATACGATTATTACGAAGTAGAACGTAGCTTTACTCATGGCAGTGATCTCATTGCCAAATAGCTTGAGGTGAGCCAAGTGTCCGCCTTCTGAGAGTAGCATGATACCTACTATCAATAATATAAATAATCCCAGGACTTCATACATTCTATTCTTAGCGAGGAAGTCAGATACTTTATCAGCCATAACAATCATTAGCACTCCACCCGATATAATAGCTACAGACATTAATACCATTTGAGCTTTGAACTCCATACCACTCGTCAGTGCCATAGCACTCAAGATGGAATCAAAGGAGAATACCAGATTCATAATTACGATCCATAAAATCACCTTTCCTACTGACGCTCTTGAGTCTTCAGTTTCGCTATGCTCTTGCATATTCATCATGTGCCAGATTTCCTTTACAGCTGTATACATAATAAATATACCACCGAGCAGCACAATGACGCTATGTACGTTGAAGGAGAATTCTAAATAATTATTATCATGAAGACTTATAAAAGGATCTTGAAAAAACTGTATAAGCGACATCAAAACAAATAATAGTACAATTCTAAGTATAATGGCTAAGCCTACACCTAACTTTCGTACGTAGCTTTGCTTTTCTATGGGTGCTTTTTTTGACTCTAGAGAAATGTAAAGTAAATTATCAAAACCAAGTACTACTTGTAGTAGTACGAGCATTAAGAGAGTAAATAAGCTATCGATTGTGAATAATCCTTCCATAAGTAAAATTGTAATGTTTTGAATATGTAAAGATAACGGAAGTCTTATGAATGTAAGCTATAGATCACATAAAAGCTTACATTGCGAAAGATAGCAGTTCAGCTATTGACTATCTTCTTTAATAGTCACTCTAAGAGTATAGCATTGAGATTTTAATAGTATGGACTATTAAGTTTGAATTCTGAGTAAATAAGACCTAGTCTTCAGCTTAATGCCTGATTATTAGCAAGTAACCTTTATTAGTGTTAACCCTACGCTTTGCTCAAGTCATTACTCTGCAATTCGTTTCAATTCTAAGTCAGTTGATGAATTCAGATATTGCAATACATAAACCAGCACCAATAGCTGTAGGAAAACCGCTAGATAAGTTTAATCGTACTTCAGGTCTAAAGGAAACTTTAAATATCTTAGAATCTGGAATGCCAGTATTGGTTTCAGGGTTTTATAGCGATGGCCTATTATTGCTGAGAGAGATACATCATTATCTAAAAAATCAAATTCCACATCAATCTTTTAAGGAGCAACGTGAATATAGGTCGGCGTATCGTAAATTGTCTAATCTTGTATTACTAGAAATTAAAGACCAGAAGCTTTGTATCAGAAAGTCGCCTGTCATAGGTTGGTTGGAGCGATTCTACGCTGATAATGATGATTTCTTATTGACGTTTCCTCAAGTGCAAGGATTAAATAGTGCTTGGCAATGGTATCAAAATGGAATCTCTGTTCCTGTTTTACGAAATAAACTACATACTTATTATGGTGTATATTTCCCCACTCGTTTTGAACATTTATTACTATTTGATAATTGGTTGAAACGATACTCCGGACCTAAAAAATCTGCCATAGATGTTGGGGTAGGGAGTGGTGTGCTATCCATGCAAATGATTAAGCATGGATTTCAGAAAGTATATGGAACAGATACGAATCCAAATGCGATTTTTGGACTAACAGAGTTTATGGGTAAGACCAAACTATCAAGGAAGCTAGAATTGGATTTTGCTCATCTATTTGGTAAATGGAAAATGGAGGTAGAGTTGATTGTATTCAATCCGCCTTGGTTGCCGGAGTCTCATGAGCTAGATAGAATAGGCGAAGCCATATATTACAATGAATGTTTGTTTCCGGATTTCTTTGCTGAGGCGTACCTTAGATTATTGTCAGATGGAAAACTCCTCATCATTTTTTCTAATCTTGCTCAAATAACTAATGTTACTAAGAGCCATCCTATCGAAAAGGAACTTGCTGAAAATGAAAGATTTCAATTAGAACGCTGCTATACAAAAAAGGTAAAGGTGGCCTCTGCTAAGACTAATCGCGATCAACATTGGCGTGCTGATGAGGAAGTAGAACTTTGGGTATTGGTGAAGAAATAATAATTGATAAATGGGTAGGCGGTGTATGACCGATCTATCAATTTTTTATCCATTATCCTAGCCATTGTTTAAAGTCCTTTACCTTTTCACGACTTACAATAATTTCATGTTGATCTCCTTTAGTGATCTTTACTTTTAGCCTTGAGTTAGAATAGGCGATTACTTCTGAGATCGCTTCGATGGATACGATATATCCTCTATTAACTCTAAAGAATTTTTTAGGATCTAGCTCTTTAAAAGTTGATTCTATAGTCTGCTCGATAGGGTATGACCTTCCTTCTAAAGTATATAGGAAATTCATTTTATTGTCACTGTAAAAAAGGGAGATGTCAGTAATCGTCAATGATTTTATTTTATCTCCAATGCGTACACTTATGCGCTCTCTGTATGTTGGGCTGGTATTCGTTGTAGTAGCATTGCTCAATAAGGCGGTAAGTGCGGAAAGATCAACAGATTGCTTTTGTGACTTCTTGTATTTTGTAATAGAAACTTCTAGCTCTTCTTCGTCTATTGGCTTTAATAGATAGTCAATACTATTTTGCTTAAAGGCTTTGATAGCATATTGATCATAAGCTGTAGTAAATATGATTGGAATCTCAAAATCTATACCTTCCAATGCTTCAAATACAATTCCATCATTAAGATGTATATCAAAGAAATATAGCTCTGGTTGTTCTGGTGCATGGATCTGATCTTTCAGTGCAGCTACACTTGAAATAGTTTTCACGATTTGCATGCCCTTTTTCTCGAGCATACGTTGTAGTCTTCTTGCAGCTATGGCTTCGTCTTCGACTATTATTACATTCATATGAGTGGAAGTGTTACGGTAAATTTGTTAGGTGAAGCATCGACTGCAAAGCCATCGACATTATGTAGTTTATATCTTTGTTCAATATTTGGTAATCCTACTCCATTTCCTTCATTAAGATTCCTACGTTCTAGCTTATTGTTTCGTATGATCAAAGTATCATTGCTGTAAATGATTGAAATTATAAGTGGATTTTCAATGTCAAATCGATTGTGCTTGATGGCATTTTCTAATAATAGTTGAAGGCTGAGGGAAGGGAGTTTCTTGTCCATGATTTCATCTGGTACATCTATATTCATCAGTATACTATTTTCAAATCTTGTTTCTTGTAATTTGAAATATTGTTTAGCAAATGAGAGTTCTTCTTTTACCGTACTCAGATCTTCGTTTCTATTTTCTAAGATATACCTATAGATTTTAGAAAGTCCTGTTAAGAAGGTTTGAGCCTTATCTGCATCTTCATCGATCAATCCTGATAAAACATTAAAACTATTAAACAAAAAATGTGGATTAACTTGTGATTTCAAGGCGTTCAATTCTGCTAAGACTTTTTCTTCACGGAGTTTTTTACTGATTTCCAATTCGCGCACATAACTTTTAAAAAAACCAACAGCATGGAAATATAAAGTCGCTACAAGACAAATAGTCAAAGCTATGACGATAGAAGTCATATTTCTGTTGTCAAATAGTTTCACTTCATCTATACCTAGATAAAATTTAGTAAATATGTATATAAGCAATATCATCAAACCTGCGTTCATAACCATAAATGCAGGAATGCCGATAAGGGCTCTTTTTTTAGGTTGTTCGATCCAAGAATATAAAGTATTCATTCCTTTGTTAAGGTAGGCATTGGCAAAATAAAAGGGAAGACCAAAAAAGAAGTTAGAAACGATCCAACCTTTAGTGTTTTCCATGTTCAGCCCACCATCCAAAACGCTTTGTATAGCGACAGTGATGATGCATAAGATCAGAATAAATTTTATAGCATTTTTAATTTCCTCAAAGAATCCTTCTGTTATATTCATCTCGATTATTTACAGTTACATTGCTTAAGTAATGATGCTATTCTATCTGCCCCAAATTGTGGATAGAATGGTACAGGGGATTTTTGATTTTCAAATAATGGAACGGTTCCTTTTATCGAAGCGCAAAATTTAGTCATGTCTTCACCGAAAAATCTAGCTGCTCCCATTGCGTATTCTGTCTTGTTTAATTGAGCTCTAGGATTTTCTGGATCCAATGTTATAGCTTTAGAATGTAAGTTAATAATCTTATTAGAATATTTCATTCCATAAGTAGCAGGATCCATTGCCACATATCCTGTATACATAAAGCCTTCTAAAGTGGTTAGTTCTGAATTGTCAGGCGACAAAGAATGTGCCTTTGTTATAAAGCTTGAAGCTTTCTTGAGCAATTCATTGACTGTTGTAGTTTCTTTAGTTTCAAACGAAGCTATTATGAGTGTATTAGCTGCGTAGTAATAAGGAATCCAGTTGTCCTTTTCGGCCTGCGCTATTCGCTCAAATAATGCACTGGCTTCTATAGGCTTTGCATCAGTCCAAAGGGCAAATGCTTTTTTCATGCCTGATTCATATTGGTTTTGTGATTGTACAGTTCCTACTAGACCCAGCATAAAGACTAGTGTATATATATAAGGAAGGTATTGTTTGAAAGCTATTAAATTTTTCATGGTATTTTTTTATCATGTGAAGTAAAACGTATCTAGAATTTGATTTCTTCTGTGTGTGTAGGAGTAGAAATGTCAAATTTAGCATCTTTCCATTTTGGTGGTCCAAATCGTCCTTTAGCTCCTCTTGATGAAGCATATGGCTCTGAAGGTATACCAAATAAACCTTTATCTAATTCTGAATTGTTATTTTCGTCATGGTATGTAGAGATACCGTATGTTCCTTCTGGTATATTTTCGAATACCACGGTAGCTGTGCGATTTTCAATATCAGTAATTTGTCTGTATTGACTGTTAGCTAACCAAGTTCCTTCTGAATTATATACGCCTATTTTTAATGTTCCTTCATCAGAATTGAGGCCAGTTACTTTTACTGTAAGCGATGATGTTGTAGCGTCTGTAATAGTTGGTGCAGCAGTCATGCTGTCTTGAGCTTTAGTTTGAAAGTTTGCAAAGAATACTGATATGATTAGAATGAGTAGATGTTTCATGATAGTTTGTTTTTAATGTGTTATTTTTTGTTATAATGTAAATGTCACTGTATTCTAAGGTTCTTGCAATTTCGATGCGATCAAGTGTAGTATTACATGGATGAACTGTAGTTGGAGTATTGAAATGTTGATGTAACGCAATACATATGGAATGCCTGTTAGTATTTATTGGCTATTTTAAGCAATATCGTATTTACGGTTTGTGGTAGTATCTACAACTGATCCAGCTGATTCTTAGCTTTGTCTTTGCTCATGGTAATGAAGAAGCCAATCATGAAAAACTGATCGTCATTAGGTCTGATTACTTCAGAATCAAACGTTCCCATGCTATTAGGTTGACTGGCATATCGATTGCCAAATTCATTTTGGAAGCGAGGAACATTAGATACAGATACAAATAAGATCTTCTGCTGCGTGATCAAATAAGCCCAACTGGCCGATAAGTTGTTATATACCCCAGATCTGTCGGTCATAAATTCTGAGGTATTAGGATTGTCATATGGTCTTCCACTAGTAAGACTGTAAGTGAGGCTCAGCTGAGAAGTAAGCGAAGGAATCCACTTCTTTGCCACTATGGACAGATTGTGATTCGTAGAAAAGCTAGGAGTAGCGAACGTAGGGTAGTCGAGGTATTTTCTGCTATTATTCAGATAGCTATAGCTTACCCACATATCAATGTTTTTGAAGAGTTGGTTAGATCTCCAAAATAGATCAATTCCATATGCTCGACCTTCACCGTCGTTACCGACATCAGTTTTAGTACCATTGTCTCCAGGTTGGTAGCTTATTAGATCGCTGTAGTTCTTATAGTATCCTTCTAGTCTGATGATATTTTTAGCTGTCTTGTAATTGTAGTTAAGTAGATAATGAGTAGACTTTTCATTAGCAAGTTGTGAATTACCATACAGATATTCAGAATTCAATTCTTGATTGTACATGCCTGCAGCGGCACTGATTTGAGCTGCTTTACTCAACTTGTAGGCTACAGTCAATCTAGGACTCAGTTCTTGAGTATTAATAGCCGTATTGTATTCATATCTTAAACCAACTTTTACCGCCAAATCTTTATTGAAGAAGTAGTCCATGGAAGCGAATGTCGCAGGGATGATACGATTGAGCGTATCTATGTACGTTTGGTCTTCACCGACCATAGAGAATGCTCTGTTGTCGTTCTGAGCAAATACCTCAGCACCATAGTCTACAGTGATTTGATCATTCATGATAGTCTTAAATGTACCTTTGGCATGCATGGCCTTAAAGTAAGTCTTGAGCCTAACATTATCGATCGTAAACTGATCACTATTATCACCAAAGCTCATGCCCAGTTTATAAGATGTATGATCAGATAGGATAGCGCTATATGTACTGTTGAGGTAGATATCTCTGTTTTTAACGTCTATTTCCTCATTGATACGCGTATCCAAATTATTTCTGTTGATGCTAACCGTACTGAGATTAGCAGCTATGTAGTTTTTGAGTAGTCCCTTATCCGTTTTATATCTGTGTACTACTTCTCCAGAAAATCCACGGTATGGAGTATTAAAATCCAATCTTGTTGGAGCTAAGAGATAATAGGGTGTTAGGTCAATATATGAGCTGCTAAAACTTATAGAGTTGTTGTCCCCTTTATATGTGTGACCTAGACCAACACCAACTGACATAAGTGAAATGTTAGTTTCAGTTTGACTAGGATCATCTATCGTATTCATATCCAATACGCCGGATAAAGCTTGCCCAAATGCGGCATCGTAACCTCCTGTACTGAAACTCACTCCCTTAAATAAGAATGGAGAATAACGTCCTCTACTTGGCGTACCACCTACGGTCCGCATATATGGTGAGAAAACCCTCATTCCATCGATGAATATCTTAGTCTCGCTAGCATCGCCACCACGTACAAATAATCGTCCATCTTCTGGATTAGCTTGTGTGCCAGGTAATGTCTGTATCGCAGCAATCACATCTCCTGCAGAACCTGCTGTAGTTACCATGTCCAGTGGTTTGAGTACTGCTAACTTAGAATTGTCTCCTGCCTTGAAAGTGCTCGCTGAGATGACTACCGCATCGAGTGTAGAGGTAGATTCTTTGAGTGTGATGCTAAGATTCTTAAAAGTAGATATGTCTTGCGAGAATGTCTTAGTAGCATATCCCAAGTAAGATACGGACAATACTTGTTCGCCTTTCAATGTAGATTCAAATTGAAATTGACCATCTATATCCGTAGAAGCACCATCATAGCTACCTTCTATAAATATATTAGCACCAATGATAGGTGCGCCTGACTTCTCTATCACCTGACCAGAAATAATAGTCTGTGCCATAGTTGTGTTAACTAAGGATAGGGAGAGGATGATTGCGAGGTATTTAATTCTATTGAGCATTTGAATATGTTTTATAATTCAAATATCACGAAGAATAGGGCCTGTTACAACTCTATGTAGATGAAGTGTAGTATTGGTAGGATGAACTGTAATGGCAAGAGCTATATCTATATTGAAAGTCGTAATTGATGATGGATGATCAACTCACAATCTGAATAGAACTAAATCCTTGTGCGTTTCTTTCTAGTTGAATCTGTACTGCGATTCGTTCTTTTAGCGATTCCACATGAGATATTATACCTACCGTTTTTTGACTTTCTGACTGTATCTTATCAAGCGTATTCATAGCTAAGTCCAACATTTCAGGATCTAATGTGCTAAATCCTTCATCTATAAATAGACTCTCCAAAGCTACGTTCTTCGACGCCATATCAGAAAGACTTAATGCTAAAGCTAAACTTACCATAAAGGTCTCTCCTCCAGATAAAGTACTTACTGCTCTTTCTGTATTGCCTTGGTAAGTATCTATTACAATGAGCTCGCCTTCAGATTTGGGCATGGATAGCAAATAGCGACTATACAGATTTTGCATTCTTCTGTTGGCATGTACAAGTAAAGTCTGTAATGTTATGTTTTGTGCATAATTGGAAAATTTGCTACCAGTCCTATCTCCAATCATTCTATTGAGTGTGTCCCATTTCTCTAATTCTACCTTTTGCTTGTCTAGGTTGGCATTTAAGGTTTTTAGTTTCTTTTGGTTCTTATCATCGATAGTGATCTTGTTTTGATTGGCTCCATTTGCTTTGAGTAGTGTATTTCTTTGCTCTTCGTCAATCTTAAGTTTGTTCTGTATCTCAGCTAATGTCTGCTCAGCGCATTTGTCATTCATCTCTAATTGGGAGAGACTGTTCGTAATAGTCTTAAGTTCTGTGTCCAAGCGGATGCTCTTGTTGTCGTAATTTTCCTTTTCTGTTTTGAGCTTCAGTACCTGTTCTTCTGTAAGAAAAGATTGTTTTACATCTTCTATTTTCTCAAATCCTAGGGCTTTTATTTTCGGTGCTAATAAGCCTTCAAGTTCAGCTATCTTGATAACTTCTAATTTAAGATCTTGATCAATCATTTTTAGCGATTGTCTATCTGTTTTCAAGCCTTCTGAAAATTTGGTAAACTCATCTTGCAGACGATTACAATCCGAAGAAACATCAGAACCACTATATTTTTCTTTTATAGAACTATTGAGTTGACTGTATTTTTGGCCGACTACACTAAGGGAGGAAAATTCAGTTTTAATATCATTCAGCCACTTGTACTCATCTAAGGCTTCTCGACAAGAATTCAATAATTCTATCTCATTGTCAATAATCTTTAGTTTGTTTTCTAGATCTGATTGTTCTTGTGGATTTGTGTTTTTCTGAGTAAACCAATTGTGCAGTTCTTCTTTTTGTTTTTCTAGCTTAGCTTTCTGTTCCGATTGTGATTTTAATTGTGTTGTAGCTTTTACGATTAGTTGATCCAGTTGTTGTATTTCTTTTTCTTCTGTACTGATGCCCAATTCTGTTTTTTTGATTTCAACGTCGAAATGAGAATCTTCTTTTTCGGTATGTCCAGCTAGAGGATGTTCCTTTGATCCACATAGCGGACACTCTTTGCCATCTACAAGATTAGCTCGATAGTCATTGAGCTTGAATAGTGCAAGCGAATCTTCTTTGTTCTTTTGAGTGTTTTTGAGATGTACTTTAAGCTTGTTTAGCTGTATTTTTTTTTCTGAAAGTTGTGGCGTTGTAAGACTCAAAGATTTATTTAAGGCTACTTCTTTTTCACTACAATCTTTGTGCTCGATGTTGATTTTTTCTAATTCTTTAGAGCGAGATAGTATATCTGAAATCGATTTCGAAGTGTTGTTTTTAACTTTGATTTGTTCGGTTATGTCATTAGTATGGCTTTTGAGAGTCAGGTTGGCTAGATTAAGTTTTTCGTTGATTGTAGCTGTTCTATTTTCTATTAATTGAAGACAGCGGTCTGGATTTTTTTCATTTTCTAATTCTGCTGCAATAGCATAGTTTATCGCTTGATGTTTACTGTTGATTTTGCTGCGTATGTCCGTTCCTTCTTTAATTACAACATTTTTCTCAAAAAATAATTGGTTGATTTCTTTTTCGAAAGCCTGCATAACTTTTATGAAATTGTCTTCACTTACTTCAGAATTTACCAATTGGCTCATGCTCGCGATTACTTTTTCTAGTTCTTTCGCGTTAGTGTCTATTTCTTTATTGATATCTATCTTTTGTTGCTCAAGTAGATCTTGTTTTTTCTTGGCTTCTGTATATAGAGCGATATCTCCTCTAAGTGGATTTATGTTTTCATATTGAACGAGCTTAGAAATGTTGATTTCTATATTTATTTTTTGCTGAAGAAGATCCAGCTTGCTTTGCGTTGTGATTTCTTTTTGTTTCTGGAGATCGCTTATTTGTTGTTTGATCTTAATTGTTTCAGATAGTTTATTGATGGATTGCTCAATAGTTTTTATCTCATTTGTGCTACGTTGCAATTGCTCCTCAATACTAACTCTTTCTGCCTCTTTAAGTATCTCTATAAATTCGAAACTGCTTTCTTGATTTTCTATACCCTTTTTAGTCTGTACGTATTTGTCGTAGACGCGAGAGCCTATTTTTCGGTATATTTCTGTTCCTGTTATTTTTTCTAGTAATATTCCTCTTTCATTCTTTCCTGCTTTGAGAAATTTAGAGAACTGCCCTTGTGATAAGATAATAGATTTGGCAAATTGATCGTAGTTGAGACCAATCAGTTCTTCATTCATTGACGGTACTTCTGATTTTTTAAGATCTAAGTATTTGCCATCTTGTTTGTCAAAGATATGCATCTCATGGTCCTTCAATGTGCCTGTTCTTGCACGATCGACCTTCCATTCACTGATATATGAGCCTTTACTGGTGGTGTATTCTATACTAGCATAGGCAGAGTCCGTGTAATGTGTCATTACAGATCCATTGCCTTCTATTTCATTCTTAGATATTGCCTTTGAGAATCTAGGTATTCTATTAAATAGAGCAAGTGTTATAACATCTAGAAGTGTAGATTTTCCAGAGCCAGTTGGTCCTATGATGGCAAATATTCCAGCTTCACGTAGTGGCTCTTTAGAAAAGTCCACTATGTGATCTCCCTTAAGACTGTTTATGTTTTTAAAACTGATCTTTTCTATTCTCATGAATCGTGCTCTTGATTGAGATCCTGTAATATTTCTTTGAATGCTTCTATTAGATCTTCTTTCTTCTCCTCTTCGATAAAATCATCTTCTAATTTGGTCTTGAAGATTTCTAAAGGACTGACTTCTTGAATGTCTATACCTTCTTTGAAAAATGCATTGATGTTAGTCTTCGATTTTTTAAACTCATAAGTGTTTTTCAGTATAGATAATTGATCACTCGATGCGTATTCTTCAATTAATGAATCTACATTAGAAATCAGTATTGGACTAAATTGATCTTCCTTTATAAGTAACTCTATGAATGAAGGTAGTGTATATTGGTTTTTATAAGATTTTAAGCCTTCTAGTACTTCATCAAATGATCCAGCGATGCGTTGAAGGTTTCTATGCTTCGGTATAGGCCGTACTTCTATTGATTTAATAGTATTGCCATTTGTCTCGATCAAACAAACACTTTTCTCATCTTTCTTTTCTGAAAAGCTCAAGGCTATTGGAGAACCAGAATATCTTATGCTTTCATTATTGGCTACGATTTGTGGTCTATGGATATGTCCTAAGGCCACATAGCTAAATACATCAGTAAATATATCGGAAGAGATAGAAGATTGATTACCGATATCACGCTCGCTCTCACTTACCGTAGCTCCCTTAGCATAGAGGTGGCCCATAGTGATTGCTGGCACTTTAGAAGTATATGGCTTGCAATGATCCGCTAATGTCTTATAGTGTAATCGCATGCCTTCTCGGATCGCTTCTCTTCTATCTGTAGTTACATTTTGTTCTATGTTTCGTAGATCTCGATCTCTTAGAAAGGGTACTGCTGCCACTACTAATTGCAGTTCTCCTTTGGCATTGTTAATTTCTATAACTTCCTCTACGATAGGATCTTTAGCACCACCAATCACATGGATGTCTAACACATCTAATATTTCGCTAGGCGCATTGAGCACACCAACAGAATCGTGATTGCCACCAGTGATGATGGCTTGAGTATTTGTCGTTGCTAATTGCTTAAGAAATCTGTAATAGGTAGTTCTATCTTTACTGGACGGAGTAGCCGTGTCGAATATATCACCTGATACGAGCAGTAGATCGACAGCCTCACTTTTGATAGTTTGTAACAACCAATCAAAAAATAATTGCATCTCTTCGGCAAGTGAATGCTTATGTAATATCTTTCCTATGTGCCAGTCCGCTGTATGTAATATCTTCATTGACCTAAAGATAAGATTTGGCATTTACAATTAGCTAGGAAATTCTCATAGTAATTATATTACAATATTACGGACTTTCTAGTGCAGTCAGTTCATCTACGTTCGATGCTATACAGTTGTATTCAAATCTATTATTTGGCTACTATTAATTTACTGCTAAAAATTCTATCACCTACATAAGCGGTTACTGTATATACGCCACCATTAATAGATTGTGTATCGAGTTTATATCTATTATCGTTAAGGTGAGCATAAGTCATCTGTGTCATCAGTCGACCTCGTATATCTGTGATACGAATGTCATCTATCTTTTGATTCTTGCCTTCTAAGTCTAGCTTAAGAATGCAATAGTATACACTTGGATTTGGAAATACGGTGAGTTCAAATGTCTCGTCAGATATTCTACTTCGAGTATCTACGGATAAATTGGATGATTTTGAATGATCTTCGTTCTTAGGGTTATTAATTTTTTCGACGCTAGTATCACCTACTTTAGAAGGCATGTGTACGCAGAGGCCACCACGAGGTATATTCTTTTTAATGATCTGCGTGCCTTGACTTAAAGTAACAGTGAAATCTTCTACTTCGCCAGATTCGATATAATCGCAGGGTAGATTAGGGTAGTTGTCAGTACTAATAGCCACTCTCATAGTTGTCTCACCATTCCATATGGCGCTAGGAATAGATAGCTTTCCGTTGATAGAGCCAACTCCCTTACCGAAACAAGCGTATTCATAGAGATCATCAAAATCGCCATCCATATTGTAATCAATCCAGATTTTCCAATAGACAGTGGATTTAGCTTTGAGGTACTTGGGTTGCATACGTATAGGGTAAGACTTTCCAGCTGTGATTGGGATATTAATAGCTGAGCGCCAGTCATGATATCCCTTGGATCCGTGAGTTACGTATTTCTTTCCTTCAATTTTTAAGAGCTGTATCCTAGCCACATCGCTATGCTCCACAGTAGGCGTACAAATCACATTAGTCGATTGACCATATACGAAAGTACCCACTGATAGCAATAGCAAAGCAGTAGCCAGTACGCCCCTTAATAGATAATTCCTAGTCATCTTGTAAGTTTTGGGGTGTAATATATCTGACAATATACTTATTAGTTATATATAACTATTGGTCACTCAGCTTATTACTTTTAAAATGTCGGATATTGGCATTTGGTATGATAGAGTATTGCGAAGGATAGAATTTCTATTATTGGTAGTCAAGTCATAGGTTTTTAATCATATGGTCTTGGGTACTTTCTATAATTCTAGCGAGTCGTTTATAGTCATGGAGTCATACAAAAAAAAGCACCTCATTTCTGAAGTGCTTTTGTATTGTTGTTATGGTTTGCTCAGGACTAATCAAATAATCCTTCGTATTCGCTATCGTTACTATTCTCTCTAGTCTGCGCGTCAAGTTGCTTAAGGTCTAGCACTTCATCATCTTCTTGCTCTTGTCCTCCGAGGAGTAGGAGTGTGCTTTTCTTTTCATATTCCTCAAGCATTTTCAGCCCTTGCTCTTCGAACACACCATTCTGTAAGTCGATACTATTCATAAAGTCAGAAGACATTTCCATGAATTGCTCCATTTCACCTACTTTATTAGCTACGTCGTCTGCTATAACCTCCATAGCTTGGTCAAACATAGCTCTCTTGTCAGAATCGCCCTTGATAATGCTCATGGCAGATCTCATAGCACCGTGAGATGCGCGTATCGCTTTGCGTTCTTGTTCTTTTACTTTTACTTGATCGACAGTATCTTCTAGTAGTATCTCAGAGTTAGTGTACATCTTGCTCAGTACACGATGTAATATAGACATACGCTTATGTAAGGCTACATACTTAGTATTAGAGTCTTTAAGTCTTGCTGCCTTTCTACTTGATAGCAACATCGCTTTTTGATTGCCTTGCTCTTTGGCTTTCTTAGCAATTAGAATATTTTTTTGAATCTCAGTGTTGTTTTCAGCAACTATGTTTTTAAGCTTTCGCATCTGACCTCTTAATCCACCTATCTGCTTACTCATCTTTTTGAGGTTATCTTTAAGATCGTCGATGTAGTTTTTGAGGATGCCAATAGGGTCTATAGTTACAAACATACCAGTAATAGATCTCATGACACTCTTATACATATAGCTAATAAGTGTTCTAGCTTTAGGGTCTAAAGCGACATATATGATAAGGCCAAGTACGGCCAATACACCTACGATACCCAAGGTAGTAGTCAATGCGCCTAAAATCGCAGCGCTAAATTTAAATAATAAAAAACCTAGGCCTCCTAAGGCACCAAGAAGGAATACAGCTCCGGTAGTGCCTTCCGGTCTACTCCAAAATGATTTCGTTTTTATTTCTGTATTCGGAAAATTGTCTGCCATAATGTGTTGATATTCTGTTTGTTATAAGTCAGTTCGCTTGTCGGTGTATAGTGAATTTACATCGCTACACCTTTTAATTGTTCTAAAAATAGAATTCTTTGCTGATATCTAGAGTATGTTTCCCCATTTCTCTATGTCTTCCTCTACAGATCCATAGATTTGATCGTAGGCTTCTACAAACTTATCACGAGTGTCTTTGATCTTAGCTTTTGCATCTGCAGCCTTTTGATCAACTCCTTCAAGCTTCTTAGAGAATAGAGCAATTTCCTTTTGTAATTGCTCTATTTTCTTCTGATGGTCTGCAATAGTCTTCTTGATAGTAATGGCTTCTTGAAGCTTGCCGTCGACTTTTGCTGCCATTTGCCTTTTGAGTGTATCCGCAAATTTTTCTTTTTCTTTGACCAGTACTGATAAGTATTGTTGGCCACTCTTTACTAGGTTGTCTTTATCGACGCCCATTGTGCTAGCTGTTGCATATGCGGACTTGACACTAGTGATCTCATCTATATCCATCTCTTGGAGACTGAGCACAGATTTCTTGAATTTTATATAATCGAACTCCTTCCCATGATTTTCTTTTAATGCAGTGAGTAGAGAAAGTAATATCTTCTTATCAAGGTGGTCTATATCACCGAACAGTTCTTTTAAGTCTATTTGCATTTGCTTGTCTATTTTATAAATGTATCAACACCACATGATCGCCAAAAAGTGCATTATAGTTAGCTTATATCTACTAATGAAGTGGATTTTTAGATAAAGATCATTAAATACATTATTATTTTTGATCAATCAATTACTAAGTCACATACTTTAAAGGTAAAGATCGTAATTGAGTAGTCGTATGTAACTGGGGCAGAAGAGCATAGGGTTAAGTCTGTAAATACAAACGTGTAAATCAAGAATTTTAAAATAATTGCCTTTTAGTTTAAAGATAGATTCACGGCTTATTAGCTTACAGAATCAGAGCTTTTGCGTTTGGAATACATCACTATCATACCTCCAATAATAAATGGGATGCTTAATAACTGACCCATATTGAATGACAAACCATCTTCAAATCCAACTTGATTTTCCTTGAAATATTCGATCACAAATCGAGCAATAAACAACAAGGTGAAGAATAGTCCGAAAATGAACCCTTGACCAAATAAATGCCTCTTCTTTTTATAGATATAGAAGAGGGTAATGAATATTAAAAAATAGGCGAAAGACTCGTATAGTTGTCCAGGGTGTCTAGGAATGTCGTCTACTTTTTTGAATACTATACCTATATCTGATCCTGTTGCTTTTCCTATGATTTCAGAATTCATAAAATTCGCAAGTCTAATGAATATTGCTGTGAGGCATCCTCCAATAGACGCCACATCAAGTACAGCAAAAATAGGTTTCTTATATTTTTTCGAGAATATCCAAATCGATAAAAAGACACCAAATATACCTCCGTGGCTGGCTAAGCCTCTGAATCCAGTCATTTGAAATTCTCCGCCTTTCCATGTGAAAGGGAGAAGTATTTCTAATGGATTACTTAAGTAGTATTCTGGTTCATAAAATAGGCAATGGCCTAATCTAGCACCGAGTATTGTAGCAAAGAATACATACATGGCCAACTTGTCAATATCATCGATCGACCAATTTTCAGCGATGAATAGCTTTTTGCATAGCTGAAAACCTAGAATCAGTCCTCCAGCAAATAACAAACCATACCATCTAAGAGATATTTTGCCAAATAAATTGAAGATCTCAGGATCAGCATCCCATATTATTGGCCACATTGAACTTTCCATATTTATATAAAGTCTACATCTGGAGCAGTAGGATAACTCATTAACCAAGCAATGGCTTCTTTGATATCTCTACCTTCATAGATCGCTTGGTATAAGGTCTCCGTAATAGGCAGTTTTATTTTTTCACTCGTAGCTAGATGGTGTATAATCATAAGCGTACGCAAGCCTTCAATAATTTCATCTGAGGTTTCTAAGATCTCCTCTAATGTCTCTCCTCCAGCCAGTCTTGTACCGAATGTATAGTTTCTACTATTGGTGCTGGTAGCCGTAGCGATAAGGTCACCAATGCCTGCACTACCTAGGAATGAATTAGCGTTGGCTCCCATTGTTATACCAAATTGGATCATCTCTCTAAGGCCTCTTGTAATAAGTAGCGACTGTAGGTTAATTCCCATGTCAAGACCACCGAGAATACCTGAGGCAATTGCTATTATATTTTTGAATGCTCCAGCTAATTCTGCTCCAGTAATATCGTGAGATCCGAATACGAAAAACCTATTAGATGCTAATGCCTTTTTACCCTTGTTGATGACTTCATCAAACTCAGAAGATATTACAGTTGCGGCAGGTTTCCCATCAAGTATTTCTCTAGCTAGATTGGGGCCTGATAAGCAACCTACTCTTACTACGGAGCTTTCCTGCTTCATGACTTGAGACATGGTGTGGATGTCGCTCCTTAGAAATGATGCTTTTTCAAGATCTTCAATGGTTTTATCACCATAGTCTAATCCTTTGGTAGCATGTATCAATATATGAGAGGGTGTAAGATATTTACTAAGGTCTCTCATCATACTTCTGAAAGCAGAAGATGGTACTACTGGAAATATCAATTGACATTCATCACAAATTAACGCCATGTCATCTACCGCTACTATGCGCTTACTGAGCTTAGTATTCTTGTGGAAATGATCATCGTTAATCGCAGCTCTAGTTTTTGGATTACGAGAGTAAATTAACACATCACTATTGCTAGCGATCAATGTAGATATCGTAATACCAAAACTCCCAGAACCGATTACTCCTACCTTCATTATTCGATATTAATGTATGACCGTAAGTGGAAATTATTTCTTTTTCCCTTTATTCTTGGCTTGCTGCTCTTGCGCAGCTTGAGCTTGCCTCATTTGTTCTTGTAGCCTTTCCGCAAAAGAGTTTTTCTTCTTCGGTTTAGCTTTCCGAGTTTTAAGTTCAGCTAATATCTTTTCATCGTCAAATACAAACTTCTTAGTAATTACAGTTTGTAAAATGTTGATTAAGTTAGAGAAGAACATGTATGTCGTCAGTCCTGATGCATAACTATTGAAGAATCCTAGGAACATGACTGGCATGAAATACTGTACATACTTCATCGCTGGATTAGCAGACATATCCATATGCTTAGTATTATAGTAAGTATAGATCAATGTAGTTGCTGCCCAAAGTAATGTGAATAGCGATATGTGATCACCTAAGAATGGAATATCCATGCCATGTTGGAAGAATACATCATAAGAAGATAAATCCTTAGCCCATAAGAACGGTTCTTGACGAAACTCTATCGATGCTGGGAAGAACCTAAACATAGCATACCAAATCGGCATCTGGGCTATCATAGGCATACAACCACCAAAAGGACTTACACTATACTGCTGATAGATTTTCATCGTCTCCATCTGCTTTTTCTGTGGCTCATCCTTATATTTCTCTGTGAGCTTGGCGATTTCTGGTTTGAGAGCTCCCATCTTTGCCTGTGATGATAGCATCTTATACATAAGAGGGTAGAGCGCCATTTTTATCAAGAAGATTAATACCAGGATAACGATACCTTTACTTCCGATAAACCCAGATAAGAATCCAAAGAATGGTCTAATAAACCATCTGTTGATAGACCCAAAAATAGAAGTTCCATATGGTATGATTTCTTCTAACTCAATTCCATATTCCTTTAAGTTTTCAAATTTGTTAGGACCAACGTACATCTTCATAGTGATGCTCTGATTTCCAGTTTGGTCATAAGGCATTTCTATTTCTGATTTGATCAGTTTTAATGCTGTAGTTGATTCCGACTCTTGATCTATCATCTTAGTCTCAAACTTTGCTCCAGCAAATGGCGTGTCCGTAGAGATTAATGAGGTGTTAAAGAATTGATTAACGTTAGCTACCCAATCTACTTTGTCTTCTGATAGATCTTCTTCGGAATCAGATACACATCTACAATAATCTACATCTTCATCCTTATTGTCTCGGAAGTACACCGTAGAGTATGTTTGCTCAAATTTATTATTCTTTTCTAATCTATTAAGGTAGTTGTCCCATTCAAGGGTAACGCTTTTTCTTCCTGTATCTAAATGCTGATTCATACCTACTAGATTGAGGTCGTAATCTACATTGTAGCCATCAGCAGCAAGTGTATATGATTGCTCTATATACCCACCATCACTAGTCATCGCTTTGAATGAAATGGAGTTGCCAGATTGAGTTGGAGTAAAATAAAGCTCCTCGGTATTGATCATCCTAGAAGGGATGTTAGGAGTGTTTAGCTTATAGTTAAAGCGATTACGCTTATCGTTCATAAAGTACAATGGTGTGTAGCCTACATCTTCACCATCCACTAACGCACTAGACTTATAGTCTTTGAGGTGAGCAGAAACGATATTTCCTCCTTTATTCGAAAATTCGATTTTTACATTGCTGTTTTCCAACGTGTAAGTCTCAGCGGTACCACTTGCTGCTATAGCGAATGCACCATATACTCCAGTGTTCTGGACTATACGAGCAGAGTCACTTATAGTGGCAGCTTGAGTTTGTATTGCTTGAGCGGTATTGTTTTGCTCCGCTATGGCAGCCTGTTTTGCTTGATCTGATACAAGGGCTATCGAATCTTGTATTGCAGTTTGTCGATCTATTTCAGCTTGTGATGGCTGATTCATATATGACCATACTATCATGGTCATGAATATTAAGATAAAAGCAATGATATTATTGCGTTCCATAAGTATCGTCTAAGGTTCTTATACAATGCTAGAATTAGCTAGCTCTAGGTTTTAAAAATTCGGAGTGCAAATGTACAATTTAGTTTAGCTAACTAAGCCGAAGTGATAGATGATCTTATCTCAAATATAGACGAAAGGCGATTAATAGCTCGTTAAGATCAATTTAGACTGCCATTAGTATATTGTTTTGCGGAGTATTTCAAAAACTATATATGTAACGTGTTGAATGTCAATTGGTGTGTAGTTTTAAGAATATAATATTGG
>CALKJD010000114.1 GCA_937995755.1 uncultured Saprospiraceae bacterium
CAGAGGAGTGGTAGAAAACAATTTTAATCTTGCTGAAGGATTTGGTCAAAATGGCTATCGCAACATAAGCGCATTAGTCGGCAGAGATAGTACTTTCAGTAGAAACTATGACGCACTCAAATCTGAAACTTATTTATGGTCTTATGGTGCTGGATCGGGTACCTTCCAAAGTGCTGGTGGAATATCAAGTACTACAAATTTTGCAAAGGATTCTATACAAGGTATTTTCACTATGTTATTTGGTAGTTACTTCGGTGATTTTGATTCGAGCAACAATTTTCTTAGAGCTGCATTAGCTACTGGCACCGTACTGTCCAATGTCTGGGCAGGTAGACCTCACTGGCACTTTCACCCTATGGGAATGGGATCAAGACTAGGCGACTGTACATTATTAACTATGAATAACAGCAGCTACACTTCTGGATATGGTAACAGACTTGTGCACATGGCATTGATGGGTGATCCATTATTAAAAATGTCTTACATCCAATCACCGAACAATATCACTTCATATCAACAAGGAAATAATATTCAGCTCAATTGGGAAGCGTCTTCCGAGAACAATATTGAAGGCTACCATATATACAGAATGATGGACAATGAAACTCCAGAACTACTTGACACTTTGATCTCAGGACTTAGTTACATAGATCGTTGTATTGACGCATCGGAGTATACCTATTATGTATCCGCGGTACAACTTAAAGAAGGGTTTACAGGAAGTTACTTCAATGAAAGTCCGCACATATCTACAGAAATATCTATTTCAGAGATTATTACTCCATCAGCAGATTTTACCTACTCTGAAGATGAACTTGAAGTTACATTGATGAGCAACGCTATGAATGCCATTTCTCATAATTGGGATTTTGGTGATGGCAATACTTCCAATGAAATTAATCCTGTCCATACTTACGAAGGATCCGGAATTTACAATATCAAATTAACAGTTAGAGAATCTGACAATTGCTTTTCGGACTCCATTACTCAAGAAATCAACTTGATGCCAAGTAGCGTATTTGAATCTGAATTACATAACGCAATATTTCCCAATCCAGCAATAGATATCTTACAACTAAGATCCAATAATACGATACAACAGATAACCATAATTGATCTTACTGGCAAAAAAATTGTTAGTCAATATTACAACCAAAAGGATGTTTCAATAAGCATAGAATCCTTTCCTTCTGGTATGTTCTATCTTTCTATTTTGATGAAAAACAATAAGTCGTATCAATCCAAATTTGTAAAGCAATAAATAAAAGACGTATTAATTTTGGTAAGCCTTATTCTATTTATTTATTCGATATAAAACGCATTCTTCTATCTCCGGCCATTGGTGTAATTGTGGGTGAAAAAAGTTTTTATCATACGTCATACCTAACTTACCCATGACATGTATAGATGGTAGATTTCTAGTTACGGCAATAGACAAAATTTCTTCTAGCCCAAATCGATCCCAACCTACTTGCAAGCATGCTTTGGCTCCTTCGGTGGCATACCCCTTGCCCCAGTACTGACTTCGTAGTCTCCATCCAATCTCAGTACATGGCATAAAATCCGCCTCATAGTTGGGTTCTGACAGGCCTATGAAACCTATGTAATCATTATTTTCTTTTAACTCTACAGCCCAAAATGATTTCCCTGTCTCTTCCAATCGCGTATTTAATCTCTCAAACATAGCTCTGGACTCTTCTTGGCTCAAGGCGTTTGGAAAATGTTCCATTACTGATTCATCTGCATTCATCTCAGCAAAAGCATCAAAATCTTCGTCTTTATAATGCCTTATTATTAACCTTTCTGTTTCAGTTACGATCTTCATATCTAACGCTGTATCAATTGTATGTGATCTGCTCTACTTCCAAGATCTTGCATAAATTTATCTCTATCTACTGGAGCAATAAAGAGAATACTGCCTTGATTATAATATATCGCAATTCCTTCTTTAGCAAAAGCGGCTTTCCTACCAGAAGAAGGATAATTACTCTTCTTAGCATGTTGGATATAAGAGTATGGCAATTCGTTAGTATATATAAAAAACTTAATTACTATCTTATCTTCCGTAAGCGTATAACTTGATCTGGATGCGAGATAATATAATAATACTCCAATGATCGCTACCGCTAATACACCATAAAAATACTCATTAGTATCTGTCATACTTGTCATCCCTATTACGATCATCACCGCAGAGATAAATACTCCAATTAGAAAAAACCAATTACCATCTACTTTCGCTTGATAGACTTTATCCTTCATTGCCAAGTATATTTTGTCTTTCTCTATTGACCTTCAATTGAAATACATCTGGCCTGCTATAATGTCCTACTGGATCAAAATTATGTCTCTCTCTGAGCACATGATCCAAATCTAACTCCGCTGTAAGTAGGCATTCTTTATGCGTTACTGGAGCGATGAGCCACTCTCCATCAGGACTAGCAATACACGATCCTCCATCGGCTACCCAAGGACTCATTTTTTCTCTAAGTAAATCAGCATGTGGCACATGATCACCTATCGTATCCGTAGTCATGAGCCCTGATACAGAGATCACAAAAGACCTTGACTCTTTGGCCATATGTCTTGTGAGGTCTATAGTATTTCGAAGACATCCTGGCCAAGTCGCTACATGAAGATTTTCTCCCATTCCAGTAAGCGTAGTCCTGGCTAGCGGCATCCAGTTTTCCCAACAATTGAGACCGCCCACATGAAATTCTTCCAATGCATGTACTTGCAAACCATTGCCATCGCCTATTGCCCACACGAGTCGCTCCTCATAGGTGGGCATTAGTTTTCGATGTACTGATTGTATGATACCATGCTGATCGATATAAACTAAGCTGCAGTATACACTATGTCCACCTCTATCTACAGCGCGCTCTATCACTCCTAAGTATACAGCAATACTATGCTGCTTCGCTAGGACTTGGATATCACCAAGATCTTCACCTACTACAACTGCTTGTTTGACATAATGCGCATAAAAATCTTTCTGTATGTCTGATTCGAATTTAGCACCATCGGTAGGGTCAATCCAAAATGGATAGCCTGAGAGTATTGTTTCTCCAAAGCATACCAAGCTAGCGCCTTGGCTTGCAGCTTGAGTAATGTAGGTACATATCTTATCTGTAGTGGCCTTACGATCTAGCCACAATGGAAATATCTGTGCAATGGATACTATCATAAATCGAAGATAGTAAAGAATCTTAATTATATGAATAGCCTACAAGAGAGCTTAATAATTAATAGTACGTAAAGGTATCACCTCTCAAATTGAAATGTGGGTGCATCTGCCAGCTCTCCTTCGTTTGATGTAAAACCAGATTCAATTAATAACTTTCCATCTATAAATCTAACTCTTCCTTGTTCTACATCATCTATGTACAAGTAATCTGAACCATCTATAGTTAATACCTCAAATGAATATTCAGCTTCAGCCAAAAAAGTCAACACACATACATTGTGTAATTCATAATTATCTTCAACGAAAATCTTTGACTCAGAAAAGGTATAAATCTTATCACCCCTTTCATAAAAACATTGTGGCCCTTCACCATTGACAAAAGCCATATAATGCCATTCTCCTTGTAGTTTATCTAAAGTCAGCTGACTCTTACTGTCCTCTTTATTACAAGATATTAGACTTAAAGTCAATAAAGTGCATATGCTTAAAAATACTTTCATACCATTCTATTTTGCAAAAGTTAAGAAATATAAATCAGCATTAGAACCTTCAGAGCTATTATTCTGATTTATAAGAAATTCTTCATTAGTAACAATCAGTTCACCCATCTCTTCACCATCTATTAATAGGTATTTCTTATCATTACTATCCAACACGCCATAACTGTGGCTTCCAGTAGTTGTTCCAATTTCTTGACCGCCACAAAGTGCAGTAGTGTTTAATACATTATTCACTATTGTAAGATTAGCATCTGAATCAAATGTCAATACCACTTCTCCAGATTGATAGATACAAGTACTCCCAGCAAATCCTCCTGAGCTATTAATCATATGCCAAGTCCCCAGTAATCCACTATTATTTAGTTGATTGTTATTATTCTCTTCTTTATCGCAGCTAGTGATACAAATTAAAAGTGTACTTAGTAGTAAGTATGATAGATATTTCATAAGGTCGTATTTAGTTATATTGAAGTAGACGGTCTTAAGTAATAAAGGGTTGGTATAAATCTTTCTTCATATAACATCTAAAATCAACTTTTACCATCTTTTACGAAAACTGCAAGAGAAGTTAATTTTTAATTTGCCCTCCAGATATAAATTCATTCTTCCAATTTTCTTCCTTCAGCGAATTTACAGAAAGCCCCAAACCTTTAGCGGCCGATTTTGTAGATGTAGCGTGCACAAAATAATCATCCATCAGGTATATTCCTACATGTACAATATTATTACTAGAAGAATATGGCGCTCTAAAAAAGACTAAGTCACCTAATTTCAATGATGCCAATTTAATAGAATGACAATAGTGATTCAAAATACCTTGAGAACTACCAGCCACTTTTTTATCAAACACCTGATCTAACATTACCCTAGCAAAACCACTACAATCTATCCCTTTACGCTTAGTTTCTTCTTTCCATTTTTCAGAATAATAGCCTTTCCACCTAGGAGTACCATACGCCGTATTTAACCACGAAACTATAAACCAATAAATCTTAGGCTCTGATTTTTTCAATAACATTATTGGTAATAACATCTCTGTATAATCAGATTCCAAACCCAATAGCTCATCACTGATCTCTCCCTTGGATTCCAAAGGACTTACTGTATCAATGACAATATAGTCTATAGCAACATCCTGCACTTCCTCTGTCTTAGGCCTATTATACGCCAAAAGCAAACCCATAAAAATCAATAGCAAGAATAATTTACTCCTTTTCATCTAACACATTAACGTAATTTACTTAAACGTTGGTACTCACCCTATACTACTTCTCACCAGCCAAGAATCGATACCATACATCTACAGCAAGAAAGCTGTAACTAAGGCTGCCACGATGATAAAGAGAACACCTGGAACGATAATTTTCTTCAATGCCTTATGCGCGGCAAAGAGAACTATGGATGCCTTCACCAAGGTATTAGAGACCGCTGCTAATGTAATTGCTCTAATAGCTACATGCGGTTCGACAGTGCCTGAGGATCTACTCATTTCTGCCATCGAAAGTGTAATGGCATCCACATCAGTAAAGCCAGCTGCTATGGCGGAAACATAGATACCTTCATCACCAAATTTGATTTGAGCGATATTAGAGATTACGATTACTGCGGCATACAATCCACCAAATATGAGGGACTTTTTCAAAGAAAATAATTCTTCTGTTGACACTTTACTTTCTACCTCATTCTTAGTTTCTACTTTTTCATTTATAATCCAGCAATATAATCCACCAGCGAATGCAGCGACAGCCATAGGCAGCCATAAATTAGAAACCAGACTTGGGTTGACAACGGCTACTTCAACAATAACGCGAAGAAACATGGTAATCCATGCCACTATAATGGCTATAGCAAAAGCCCTAGATAAAAGGGGTCGATCTTTACTATATGCAGAATACGATAACGTGACAGCCGTGCTAGAAATTAAACCTCCTACAAATCCGGTCAAAACAATTGCCTTACTATTACCTATATATTTTTTTAGAAAATAACCTGTGATTCCTATGGCAGTAACAAGAATAACCATCAACCATATATTCTTCAATATTAAAACGTCAAACGGAGCAGGAAGAATAGCTTTATCTGGAAGGATAGGTAATACGATCGCCGTCATCAATCCGAATTTTGCCAAACTTACAATCTCATTTTGAGTCAACATTTTGCTGAACCGATGTAGCCTTGTTTTCATCGTCAGTAAAAGCAAAACCGAGATACCCAATGCTGCAGCCAATTCTAACTGATCATAATAACACATGGCACCGATCACGACGGTGAGCAGAGCAGATACCTCTGTAGTCAAACCTAAATCACCTTTGTTTACCGTACCTATATAAGCCACCACTAAAAAAGCGCCTACGATTAAAATCGGTATAATAAATCCCCACGGTGAATTCATCAAGTCAGCTAACATAGCAGCAGCGCAACCAGTCAAAGCCAAAAGTGGAAAAGTCCTCACGCCTCCGAAAAGCGATTTCTCTGAACCTTTATCCACATTAAATTGGCGTTCCATGCCTATGAGCAAGCCAATTGCCAAAGCAAATCCAAAATGATAAAACAACTCACTCATCCATTATTCTTATTTATTATTTTTCGTCGCAACCTACTGTTTATTGTATACATATCTAAGAATGAATATCATCCTAAAAAGTGATATCAATCTCTCATTATATTTCTATCAAAGGAGGTAATCACTCTTATAAAGATAGTACTTCTATGTACATACTTCAATTTCACAATATAGCTTTGCATTTCTGCTACTTTTAGCTTTGGATCTTGCTCTGTTATACAATTCACTTCTACCCTTCTAAATTAGCAAAAACACCTATCTTCGCACCGTGATAAAGCAGATAGAAATAGCAGTAAATCCGGATCAGATTGATAACACGTCTTTAATCCTTAAGAAACTATCCTCCAAGCTCAATGTAGCAAACGAAGACATTTGGGATTGGAAGATAGCTAGAAGATCCATAGATGCTCGAGGAAGGCGTCCACTATATAGGATGAAAATCGATGTGTATGTAGAAGAGCATATGCCTAAAGCAACGCTCCCTCTTAGTACCATGAGTAATGTAAATTCTTGTCCAGAGGTAGTAATCATCGGTGCAGGACCAGCAGGTTATTTTGCAGCTATCGAAGCGATTCAATTGGGACTCAAGCCTATCATACTAGAGCGAGGTAAAGGCGTACAAGAGAGAAGAAGAGATCTCAAAGCTATCCAACAAGACGGAAAAGTAAATCCTCACAGCAACTATTGTTTTGGTGAAGGTGGCGCAGGTACTTACTCTGATGGAAAGCTATATACACGTAGTCATAAGAGAGGTAACATCCAAGAGATACTAGAGTTACTAGTAGCCCACGGAGCCTCTACAGACATATTAATAGACGCTCATCCCCATATCGGCTCTAATAAATTACCTAAAATCATCTCAGCTATGCGTGAGACGATTGAGCAATATGGCGGTGAAGTAAGGTTTGATCATTACGTTACGGATATCATTATAGAAAATAACAAGGTGACAGGTGTACAATGTGAAGGTCATGAGGTTCTTCCAGCTACTTCTGTAGTATTAGCTACAGGACACTCGGCGAGAGATATCTACACATTATTAGATTCCAAAGGTGTCGCAATGGAAGCCAAAGATTTTGCATTAGGTGTACGAATTGAGCATCCTCAAGGATATATTGATAGTACACAATACAATCAGGAAGTAAGAGAAGACAATCTGCCAGCAGCAGCTTACAGAGTGGCTACCCAAGTAGATGACAATGGTGTGTTTTCATTCTGCATGTGTCCTGGAGGCTTGATAGTACCAGCTGCTACAGCTCCTGGAGAGTTAGTGGTCAATGGCATGAGTTTAAGCCGTAGAGACAGTCCATTTGCTAATAGTGGCTTTGTAACCAGTATCAGCGTGGAAGAGTTAGCTGAGCATGGTTACAAAGGATTATATGCGACTTTAGATTTTCAGCGAGATGTAGAGCGAACCTTATTTGAAGCAGGAGATGGCAGTCAAAAAGCACCTGCACAAAGAGCAAAAGACTTCGTCAAAGGTGTAGTCTCTCCTACCCTTAATGATACCAGCTATATTCCTGGCCTATGGTCTGCTCCTATGCATGAGCTATTGCCGGAGTTCGTATACAAAAGACTGCGACTTGGTCTGTTACAGATTGATAAGAAGATGAAAGGCTACCTGACCAACGATGCTAATATAGTAGGTACAGAAAGTCGGACTTCTTCTCCTATCAGAATTCCAAGAGACAAAGAGACATATCAACATCCTGATATCGAAGGTTTATACCCATGTGGTGAAGGAGCTGGATATGCTGGAGGTATACTCAGTGCTGCTATCGATGGACGAAATGTAGTCAGAAAAGTACTCCAGCAAGTATCCGAAAAAAGCTAGCGTTTGGAATCGCCATTTTAATTACATTTGTTGTCCCAATAAGTTTACAAAACTGACTAACCTTACTATGAAAGACATTGCCGACTTACTTGGCCGAATATGCCTCTCTATCATATTCCTTTTCGAAGCGATAAATTCTATACTCTTTTATGATAGTACAGTAGTGACTATGCAGTCCTACGGAGTTACTTTCTGGCCTAAGCTATGGTTGAGTATAGCCATTTTTGGATTAATCCTTGGATCCATCCTGATGATGATAGGCTACTTTGCAAGAGTAGGTGCCGCGCTATGTTTACTATATTGGATTCCATTTACATTTATCGTTTATTCTTTTTGGAATGATCCACCAGATACTGAGCAGCTTAGTTTCTTACGATTCATGACTAATATGGCTGTCGCTGGAGGTCTTCTTTTACTCCTTGCCAATGGTTCAGGAAAATACAGTGTTAAACGACTGATTCATAGACTCAGATTACCCCAATAAGTATCGTTCATGAAAAAATACGATTGGTTACTATTTGATAATGACAATACACTCATGAACTTTCATAGTGCCTCTCATAGCGCATTTCATGGAAGTATGCAAGAAATGGGATTATCAGAAGAACAAATTGACTATATAGAATACAACAAGCATAATCATATCGTTTGGTCCGAGTTTGAAAATGGCCTTATAGATGCATTGACATTGCGGCCAAAGAGATTTCAACTGTACTTTGATGCGGTTGGACATAAATATTCTGATCCTATTGCTGCTAATACTGCATATCTCAACCATCTGATACAACATCCACACATGATGGATGATGCATATGATCTACTTGATCATGTCAAGCCTAATTACAAACTAGGTCTTATTACCAATGGCCTAAAAGAAGTACAGAGACCGAGACTCAAAGCGGCTAAGATTTATGATTACTTTGATGCCATCGTTGTGTCTGACGAAATTGGTCACGCTAAGCCTCAAAAGGGATATTTCGACCATGTCTTCAGCGAGATGAAAGATTCAGACCTAAGTAAAGCCATTGTAATTGGTGATAGTCTGAATTCTGATATCAAAGGAGCAATAGACTATGGATTAGACTGTGTTTGGCTTAATCCTGATCAAAAATCTTCTGGCAACCTACAACCTACATATGAGGTTGAAAGTGTAAAAGATATCATCAAGTTGTTTGCCTAAAAAACAAAATGCATCGTAATTCTCTTATAGCTTATCAAGATAAATGCCTACGTGATCAATAATGACCATAATTTTCGTCATCTATAAATGACATCGTACATACAATTAAGTAATACTCAATATAGTAACTAAACGTACCTTTGCATCAAGCTACAAAAACATATTATGAAAAGATCTTACTGGACGCTTATTGGAGTATTATTATTTGGGATTTGCGCTTTGTCATTTATCCTTTCGCTAGTAGGTGTAAATCTAACCATGCTTAAGTTTCTAAATGCCGTAGGTACACCAGCATCTGTAATCATTCGAATCGTAGGTATGTTTGCAGGTATCATTATTATGTATTTGTCGAAAGCCGACCTTTCTAACGACTAATTCAGTATCGATCAATCAAAAATCTATTTCTATTGTTATAGGTGGAAATAAACGATAATCATTATGACACAACTTGCATATATACTTGCACTATTGCTCAGTACTGCCATGACAAATTGCAGCCCCAAAGCTGACAAGGCTATAGCTTCAGAGTCAAAGCAAATTGAACAAAAAGAACTAGGTAATTATACAAAAGCCGTATTTGCTAGTGGATGTTTTTGGTGTGTAGAAGCCGTATTTGAATCTGTAGAAGGCGTAGAAGAAGCTATCTCAGGATATGCAGGAGGAAGTGCCGCACAAGCTAACTACAACGACGTAAGTGCTGGCATAACAGACCATGCAGAGGCTGTAGAAGTCTACTACGACCCTACTGTAGTAAGTTACGAAACGCTATTGATAGTTTTTTTCGGATCTCAAGACCCTACTACACTCAATCAGCAAGGTCCAGATAGAGGGCGACAATATAGATCTACTATATTTTATAAAGATGACATAGAAAAAACTGCTGCCCAAGCATATATATCAAAGCTCGAAAAGGATGAAGTATTCAATAAACCGATCACTACGACTTTAGAGCCATTGACAAAATTCTATGCAGCAGAGGAGTACCATCAAAACTTCGAAGCAAGGAATCCGAACCAAGGCTATGTACGTGCCGTATCAGTACCAAGACTTAATAGATTTAAGAATAAGTATCCAGAACTCCTAAAAAAGAACGCTGCTCACTAATGCAAGTTATAGATCTCAAGCGAAACTCTAGAATCAAAGCCGCTGCTATCATTGATCGCGAATATGGTGGTCGATCCAACTTCCGCCAAGCGGTAAGAAAAGGAGGTATAGGAATAGGTAGTTTGAGATATATTGAAGGCATAGCATTAGTAGATCAACAGAAGGATCATAACAAATTTTATAAAGCCAACATAGAATTATATAATAATGGTTTAGGTATGTACATCTACAATGTGGATGAAAACTACCTTGTCCTCGTTGGTCAAGATGAAATAGAATCATTCAGACTATCTAAACCATTAGACGTAATTAAACCAGCCAATTTTTCATTCTTTAGCAAGATGACAGAAATGGGAATGGATTACTATAAATGTAGATTCATGTTATTAGAACATGAGATCATAGAGCACCACCCTGTATCGTTTCATCTGCATCTTAAAGATGGCACTCAAGCGACCACACATATTAAGAAAAGCGCTCCTTACAAGCATTGCCGATTCTTTGAGACCAATGCATTAGGAATTCCTTACAAAGAGGAAATTCATGGACATTTGGTGCTTGATGAGGATGAATTTTAAAACTCTAAATACATTCTTCAGAGGTAGTATTTATCAACACTTCGACTTCCAAGTCACTCCTTCATCATTCTTCACTTTTATCTTAGAGGGCTTCAATTAAAAAGTTTTCCACCCCTTATCTAACGACAATTTCATAGGTATAATCTTCATCACTGTGCTACTAGGTAATCCATCAACAAAAACATCTTTGAGTGTCTTAGTGATATGCTCCATTACCAAATCGTATTCTCCTTGTACGTAGGTACTCATCGCGTTAGTATACACATCTAATCCTTCCACTTTATTCAGCTTCTTGATTAATGAAATAATAGGTCCTTCATAGACATCTACGAGTGGATAATGGCTCATTTCTATTGTAATGATCATCAGTTTAATTATTTATGATTGATTTTATAATCGATTCTAGTAAAGTACGATCGACTTGGTGTTTTCCTTCAAATCGATGATGAACCGCAGGTATCTTATTCTTTTCAATTATTGAATTCAAAGCCTCCATTCGTTCGTCGGTAAGGTATTCGTCTTGATCACCTACTACTACATGTACGATAGGCTCAGATAAATGATCTAGGGTATGGGAAAGATCGACATCCTCAGGTATCCATCCAGCCCAATTGATCATACTATCATAGTGAACAGGTGCTTTATGCTGCCATCTCCATATGGTGGCACAGCCTTGAGAAAATCCCATTAAGACTACCTTACCCTCAAAACTAGACAAGTAGGCGCTATACACTTGAGTCAGGTAATTGCTAAAATCTTCAATTTCATCTAAGCGATTACGACTCGTCATCCAACTTGCAACAGGATCTTTACTCATGCCTTTCCAATAAAACACACTCAGCCCTTCTGGTGACACTACATAGATATCTTCCTCTGGTATATTGCTAAATTTCTGAATGATTCGATCAGCAAGATGTGCATATCCATGACAGACTAACACTGCAACCTTCGCAGTATCCTTATTGCCATAGGTGAATACATGGGCCGTCCGTGACACGGTAAGTTTATGATGCTGTATATGAGCCATATTCATTTTTTAGTTTCCGAGCCCAAAAGTAAAAAACAAACGTCGAGTTAATTTGTTATTTCTACAACAAGATACCTACTAAATGAATAACAGAGATCAGCGTAAGTTTCTTATTCACCCTTACTATATCATGATGGGTCTATTGCTCATGGGTATTACTGCATTATTTGTGGGATTTGCAGGGGCGTATATGTATAATAGAATACAGTCAGGAATACAGCCTATACAATTACCCTATCTATTCTATGTCAACACCTTATTACTATTAGCTAGCAGTTGGACGATAATCTTAACTAAGAAATCCTATCTCTCTGATCAAACTGAAAAGTATAAATTCTTTCTTGGCATTACTCTTTTGCTCACGATTGGTTTTCTCATAAGTCAAATAATAGCCTACCTCCAATTACAAGAGCAAGAGCTATTTGCCAGCAATAGTACTATGAGTGCCTACATGTATTTAATTGCTGGTGTGCATTTTGCTCACGTGATCGCTGGTATTCCATTCCTAGCATTGTTTCTTATTACTGCCCAGAGAAATATGAAATCACCGATCACGGTACTACTATATTTTGCCGATCCAGACAAAAAGAGAAAACTTGACCTCCTTAATATTTATTGGCATTTTCTTGATGGATTATGGATTTCCTTAATCGCATTTTTCCTCATCAATTACTTAGTCGGATAGCCGATCTATGCCGTCGATCACATTAAAAAGATGAACTTGGAGTAACTTATAATAAGATTAACTATTTGCTACCAATAGTCTCTATTGACATACAATACATATTATATATATTTGCACTGTAAGTTGTATATCCAAATTACCATATACTTGACTTACCTATTAGATAATTATATAAATCTTAATCATAAAATGAATTACTTTAAATCAATCATATTACTGCTAGTGGTCATTGCCTTTGCGTCTTGTAAGCAAGCTCAACTTAGTGGAACTACGATATCTGGTACTATTAATAATGCCGCTGATATGGGTGCATACTTTGATAAGATGGGTGTAGATAATGCTAACGAAGTCATTGCAAGTGGTACTACGGATGGCTCAGGCAATTTCTCTTTTAACTTTCCTGATGGCGTTGAACCTGGACTATACAGAGTAAGGTTAGGTGTTCAAAATGCTGAAATAATTTTAGATGGAACAGATACCGATGTAAAAATCACAGGAGATTTAGAAAACCTTAAGAAACTAAACTACAAAGTGACAGGAAGTAAGCTAACTGAGGATTACTTATCTACTGTAGCAAAATTTCTCGATAAATCGATGGATAAAGATGCTGTAATAAAAGCGACTAAAGAAGCTAACCCTATTGTAGGATACGCTCTTGGTTCCAAGCTTTTTAGATTTAGACCTGAATATGCAAGCTTACATCTACACGTGAGCAAAAAAATGAAGGAACAATATCCAGAACTTCCATTGACTTCAGCATATAATGCAGCTGCAATCGACCTACAGAACAAATATCTCAAGTCTCAAGCTAGTGGTAATGTAAGAGTAGGTGCTCCTGCTCCAGAAATTGATCTACCAGGCCTTGACGGAAAAAATAGAAAGCTTTCAGATCTTAAAGGAAGTGTAGTGCTTCTAGATTTTTGGGCTAGTTGGTGTGGACCGTGTAGAAAGGCGAATCCACATGTAGTAGAGGTATATCACAAATACAAGAAAAAAGGATTTGATGTATTTAGTGTTTCTCTAGATGGTCTTGACTCTCGGACTAAAAAGAGGTATGATACTACTGAAAAGATCACTCAAGCATTGAAAAAATCTGAAGATAGATGGGAGCAAGCTATAAAGCAGGATAAGCTTACTTGGGATAACCATGTAAGTGATCTTAAAAAATGGGAATCTCACGCTGCAGCTTTATATGGTGTTAGAAGTATTCCAAAGACTTTCCTTATTGATAGAGAAGGTAATATAGCTGCAATCAACCCAAGAGCTGATCTAGAAGATCAAGTAAGAAAATTCTTATAGATAATAAGACTTAGTATCCAAGTCAAATACAATCCCTGTAACTCAATTAGTTACAGGGATTTTTAATGTAATCAACTTTACCAATCTGAATTACTTTTCTTTACCATGCCATATGACTCAAAGCTATATTTAACACCACCAGAAAAAAGCAATCCTTTAGATTGTTCATCTCCATGCCATGAATGCACCTGAATAAATGGTGTTATATAATGTTTTGACTTTGTAATTTTAGAATAACCGTAAGCTTTTACATCAGCAAACTCATAAGCATAAGCCAACTCTCCATATATATCCAATCCATTTAAACGATAGAGATTGGACTCTGATATTAGTCCTGCATTGATCGAATAGCCTCCCACCCCAATTTTGGTGCGTATACTTTGATTTGGCTTTACATCTATTATTTTGCTAAGACTGATACCATAATAGAAATGTACATTGTTACTTTCACTTATGACCTCAGGAGGAAAATCAAAATCACTATACTTTTTAGCCCCTCCTAGTCCAAAGTCAAAATTGATGATATAGTTATTACATACCGCTCCCATTCCGAATAACATTCCCCCATTAAGACCATATACCTTGCTTACCTCTCCTTCAAATCCACCTACATATCCTCCAATATCCATACTCCAAGCTAATTTGCTTTCTTCGTAAAGGCTTAGATCTTCATTCCACATACGACGATAAAGAAACAGGTCATAACTTAGCGTAGTATTGAAATCACTTTCAACTGCTAAACCATTTCTTGTGGCCGGAACAAAGTGATAAATCTTCTCTGCAGCTGCTTCTATTCGCTGCTTGAGACTATGATTCAAGTCGCCTAGCACCGATACCTCTGCTACTTCTCCAGACTCTAATATCCTTAATGTCACTTTGATATCATTACGGGTAATAGTATCCTTCTCTAGATTTGTAATGCGTGCAAAAGCTTCCATATCTCTAATGAAGCCTTCTTGTCCAGTAGGATATTTAGCCGCGTAGTATGACGAATCTACTTGGGCACTAACGGCAACTAGATTAATCAGAAGTAATGCTGTAAAAAATGATTTCTTCATGTAGAATTCGATCTTGTGTCTCTCTATTTGATGGTACTCTAACGAATAGTAGAGCTAAAATTGCATACACGACACTCTGAATATAATATCTTAATTGGATTCAAAAAGAGAGAAGTATTCATCTGAAGATAGATATTTTCAGGGCTTGAATGTCGACTATACCACACCACAAACCATTCAATACAAAGGAATATTAGAGAAATACTCGCGATCGCTATGATCACCATCCAATAGTCAATATCATCGGTGGCAGATAGGCAATGATATCATCATTAAAGAACATCGAAACCCAATCAACACCATCACCAGACAATTTCACCTTATCTAATTGCAGCTCTTACTCTTACCAATTTTTCTAACAATCCTTGAAGTTGGTCTAGTGGCAACATATTCGCACCATCACTTTTGGCTACACTTGGATCTGGATGAGACTCCAAAAACAATCCATCTGCCCCAACAGCTACGGCTGCCTTAGCTATAGTCTCTATCATGGCTGGCTTACCACCTGTGACACCACTAGTCTGATTAGGCGTCTGCAATGAATGTGTACAATCCATAATAACAGGTACACCTGTCTGTTGCATCTGTGGTATTCCTCGAAAATCGACCACAAGATCTTGATACCCGAATGTAGTACCACGTTCTATAAGTCCTACTTTATCGTTACCGCTTTCGATCACCTTATTGACTGCATATTGCATAGTCTCTGGACCCATAAATTGACCTTTCTTTATATTGACCACCTTACCAGTCTTAGCTGCTGCCACTAGAAGATTAGTCTGGCGACAGAGAAACGCAGGTATCTGTAATATATCTACATATTCTGCAGCCATTCCAGCTTCTTCATCTGTATGAATATCAGTCGTCGTTGGTAGGTCAAAGGTCTCTCCTACTTCTCTTAGTATTTTCAATGCTTTCTCATCACCTATTCCTGTGAATGAGTTAATAGAACTCCTATTAGCCTTTCGATATGAACCTTTAAATATGTAAGGTATCTTAAGATCATCCGTAATTCGTTTTACTTTTTCCGCGATAGAGAGCGCCATATCTCTACTTTCGATGGCGCATGGACCACAGATGAGAAAGAAGTTACCAGAATCTAAATGTTGAATTTTAGGAATACTACTAATTGTATTATGCATCTTTGTCGCCTTTTGTATTTTAAATTAAGAATCACAAAGATGATAAATAAACATACTTTATCCATCTCTGTTACTGCTTCATTAACTAGAACTATAAAAATATAGCATATGAGCGATGTTTACGAAGACTCACTAGCATTACATAAAAGGTCCAGAGGTAAGATAAGAGTAATCCCTTCGATAGATGTAAAGACGACGGACGACCTTTCATTAGTATATTCTCCAGGTGTGGCTGCACCTTGCAAAGCCATAGAGGCAGATCCAGAAATGGCTTATGAATATACAATCAAGAACAACACTGTTGCGATAGTATCCGACGGATCAGCTGTACTAGGACTTGGTAATATAGGACCTTTAGCAGCTATACCTGTAATGGAAGGTAAGGCAATGCTATTCAAAAAATTTGCAGGTATCAATGGGTTTCCTATCTGCGTGGATAGTCAAGACACTGAGAAGATCATACAAACCGTGAGGATGATTGCTCCTGTGTTTGGTGGCATCAACTTAGAAGACATCTCTGCACCACGAAGTTTTGAGATAGAAGAAAGATTACAAGATCTAGGAATCCCTGTATTTCACGATGATCAACACGGTACGGCTATCGTAGTCCTCGCTGCCCTTATCAATGCGGCTAAAGTCGTAGGCAAAGAACTGAGTGATCTCAAAATAGTAATCAATGGCGCAGGAGCCGCTGGAGTAGCCATAGCGCGCCTCCTTAAGTGTATTGATCAAGATCCGACAAAATGTACTCCTGTAAAATCGATAGTCATCTGCGATAGTAAAGGGATCATACATAAGGAAAGAACCAATCTCAACTATATCAAGCAAATCCTTCTCAAGTATACTAATGATGCCAACGTCAAAGGTGAACTTAGAGATGCGATGAAAGATGCTGATGTCTTTATAGGTGTGAGTGCTGGTAATTTGCTGAATGCTGATGACATCAGATTGATGGCAGACAAAGCCATAGTACTAGCCCTAGCAAATCCGACACCTGAGATTATGCCTGAGGAAGCACGCAAAGGTGGAGCCATGGTAATCGGTACAGGTAGAAGTGATCTGCCCAACCAAGTTAATAATGTACTAGGGTTTCCTGGAATATTTAGAGGAGCACTAGATTCAAGAGCTAAGAGGATCTCTCCAGCTATGAAGCTTGCCGCCGCCTATGCCATTGCTGGCTGTATCAAGCATCCTTTTCCTGATGAAATCATACCTGCTACGCTCAATATGACTGTAGCTAGTAAAGTCGCTGAAGCAGTGAAAAAGGTTGCTCTTGAGGAACAGCTTTTGAATTCGAAGTAAAAAACAAATTCCAAATTCCAACCTATATCTCAACTCGAGATTTATTAGGATTTGGAATTTGGAATTTTACTATTTAGAATTTTCCATTTACAATTTACTTCCCTACCACAATCACTTTTCCTATACCTAGTTTTTCTCCAACTTTAGCTCTGTATATGTAAGTGCCTCTCTCGAGGTCTTCGACTGAAATAGCATTAGTGATTCCAGTTTTGACAAATATTAACTTTCCTGATATATCATAAAGTTCTAGAGAGTGGATTACTCCCTCGTTAGTACTTAATGTAAAATCGCCTTGATTAGGATTAGGCGCTACTTGAATATCTATCAGTTGATCAGGATTATATGTAGAAGTAGGAAATACATTTACTTTCCATCCTGTCTCTACTATACATCCGAGTGAATCCGTTACGACCACACTATAATACTGAGTCGTATCATTCCACACTTGAGGACTCTCATCTGTAACATCAGAAATATTGTAATCCGGAGACCATAGGTAATTATTCGGCCAATTACTTTGTGCTATGGAGTAAATACCGACCGTATCCATTGGATTTTTACCTGATTCAGGTTGTATTAATGAATACATCCAATCACTGTAATTTACAACCACAGAATCTACACAAGTCATTCCTGCACATGTAACCCCTGTGAGGTAATAAGTTTCGGTTCTATTAAAATGCTCTGTAAGCTCTGGAGCAAGGATAGTAGTATCACTTATCATGTCTGATCCATAGTAATTAAATGGTCCGATGCTGGTTGGGGCAGATGACCATGAATACGAGTCTATGTTATCTGTAAGCAATTGACCATCGAGGAAATTAATCGCAATACTATCTAGTGTATTACATACCACAAAATCTTCACCTGCGTCTACCATACAAGGTAAATCTAGCGCCATCTGTACAGCAGCCAATACATCTATACGACCATGACCGTAATAGAAATTAGGAACATCTAGGGCCGAAACATCACCGCATTGCGTACTATCGACTAGGGTGACAGCCGTACACTTAATTATATTTTTAATGACATCAACTTGGCCTGCGAGATCTGGATTAGCACTAATAATAAGCGCTACTGCACCTGCTACGTGAGGGCCAGCCATGCTCGTACCTCCCCAACTGTTAAATCCCCCTTGATTATTTATAGATAGTACATTTACGCCAGGAGCTACTATATCTGGCTTGATTCTATATGAACTGTCAATTAACACAGGTCCAACACTACTAAATATGGCTTTACTATCATCTTCTCTAGATGCTCCCACAGTAAATGAATTATCAAATATTGCTGATGGGCTATTGATTGTCCCACATGAACTACCATCGTTTCCAGCTGAGACTACGACTACAGTACCCGCTGCAGTTAGATTGTTGACCACAGTCTCCATCATGAAAAAATTGTCAGGATTACAACCTTCTATTGCAGGACAGCCCCAGCTATTATTGATCACATGAGGTGCTCTAGATGGATCTGGGTTATTACCATTAATATCGGTAGGAGCCAAAAACCATTCATAGCATTCAGTATAGCTTACTGGACTCCCCCAGCCTCTGTCCATATTTCGACAAGCAATCCACTTCGCATCTGGAGCTACACCTATTTTGAGTGTATCATTACCACCGACCATGGTACCCATCGTATGAGATCCATGTGCATTATCGTCACAAGGCTCTGTCGTATTTAATCCACAAGGGTTATTAGTAGGATCATTATCAGCATCCTGATTAAGTGGATTTAGCTCATGGATAGCATCATGCCAACTGTAATCGTGAATGATTGTATCTTCACTATACCCTTGATATTTAGTCAGTATCGCAGGATTGTCATAATCATATCCAGTATCTTGCCCAGCCACTATTACTCCGGCGCCTCTAAATCCCATCTCCCATACGGTATCCGCTTTGATTTGAGTGATTCCCCACTCCGCATCAGTTCTAAGAGAAGCTACATTTTCATCACTTAAAAATGGCCTAGCGACTCTAGTCTGCACATTGGGAAGTATGCGCTCTACATCAAAATGAACACTTACATATTCAGCCTCCTCTAACGTCATCCAAGCCTGCATCCCATTAAACGCAAAAAATGACTTATACTTTATGCCCATTTCAGCCATACGTACTTGAAGCGAACGTTGCGACTGAGCGGCATGCGCCTTTAATGAATGATAGACAAATGATGCTTTTTCATTCTT
>CALKJD010000115.1 GCA_937995755.1 uncultured Saprospiraceae bacterium
CATTAGTATCCGATGGATCTACAATTTTGAGCGATAATGTTAATGTGAGGTTATATCCTCCCTATTTTGGGACAATTCACTATGAGGATTCAGGATTATTGTTAATTTCAATGGTCGTCATGCAGCGTTAATCATAAAAAACACCTCTTAATATTTAGAAATGCTAATCAAAATCAGACATATCGTCATCTTGTTTTTACTTGCCTATCATGTTGCGTGTGGTCAAGATTTTACCAGCGATTGTATCTATATAGATTTTGAAACGATACCTAATGGTCAGCTTATCGATGACATGGATATTTTTGATCAATATTCAGATATCTTCGGAGTTACATTCTCATTAGAAGGTGGAGTGCCTGCTAGATTAGCAAAAGTAGGGCCTCCGATGACTGCTTTTCAAGGCCCTAATAATGGTGCAGATCAACCCGCAGCAGGAGTAGATATAGGCCAGTACTTTTTAACTGATAATGGTACGGTGGCAGGACTAAATGCAGATCCTATCTATGTTAATTTCCTTAGCCCTATGGATAGTGTAAGCGGTTGCATACTTGATATGGATTTTGGTGAGCGATTTGTCGTACATGCCCTTGGTGAATTTGGAGATATTATCTTTGCAGATACTATTTTTTCTTCCACTATAGTGAATAGTGTTACGATACCTGGGGATCCTGGGACAGGTGATGGGTTATGTACTGAGTGGGGTTTTCGATTAGATGAGTGCGAAGGTTCTATATTTAGCGTTAAGCTAGATGGTTTTAGGGTTACTGATGGAGGTTTTGGCCTTGGTTTAGATAATCTTACCTTTTGTAAATTTGGAGCTAAGCTTAATCAAGATTTTGAAATTAATCAAACCGATATCATTTGTGGTAATGAATCTGGAAGCATATCTGTAAATACATTATCGGATCAGAATCTTGTTTATTCTATTAATGGAGGCGAATTTGTAAGCGAACTTAGCTTTTCTGAGTTAGAAGAAGGAAAGTATGAAATAACAGTTAGAAATGAATTAGGCTGTGAAGACATTTACAAAGTAAGTATTGATGATATACCGGAGCCTGTAATTACATCTGTGGCAGAAGTAGATACAGAGTGTGGGTTAGATAATGGTGTGATAACTCTAGCTGTAGAAGGTGGATTTGGTGAAATTAGCTATACCTATGATGGACAAAATTTTGTTTCAGATGGTGTTTTTAATAATGTCGCTCCAGGCGATTATACTATTTTTATTGTAGATGCATTGGGCTGTCAAGATTTAATAACGGCAAGTGTGGAGCCAAGTTTGGGGCCAACTATATTAGGTGCTGTAGTGGAGGATGCTAGTTGCGATTTTTCGAATGGTAAAATAACTTTAGGTGCAATAGCACCAACACCATTTATAGAATATTCGATAGATGATGGGCCATGGCAGTCAGAACCAGACTTTAGTGATCTAGCACCAAATACTGAATATCGAATTACCATAAGAGATGATATGGGATGTACAAGAGACACATTTGTCGAAGTTGGTGCCTATCCACTTATCGAGATCAGAGATGTAGCTGAGACTGTTCCAGAGTGTTTATTAGATAATGGTACGATTACGGTTACATACGACGGTGGAGTAGGCGATGTCGAATATTCTATTGACGGTGGATTTAGTTATCAGTTTAGCAATGTATTTACTGGATTAGCGCCAGGTACATATCAGATTACCCTCAAAGATGAAAAGGAATGCGAGCTTATAGTGGATGCATTAGTACCTCCTTATGTTTGTCCTGTGTATGTAGGTAATATTTTTGCCCCTAATAATAACGGAGCGAATGAATTTTTTCCTGTCATTACCGCTTTAGAGTATCCTGCGAGGATATTAAAGTATAGTATTTATGATAGATGGGGGGAGCTAATTTATGATGCAGAAAACTTTTCTATACATGATAATTCCTATTATTGGGATGGAAAATTTAAAGGACAAACAGCAGTTCTTGGAGTTTATGTATATTTGATACAGGTGGGACACCTTGATGGGAGTACAGAATATCTTTCAGGTGATGTCACTATGATCAAATAACTAGGCCCATATTTTATGAAAATTTTCTATGTATTGCTATTCAGTTTTGTAGCTCAATTGTCATTCGCTCAGTGCGATGATACTCAATTTTTTACGGAAGTTGAAAAAGAGAATTTCGTCAAAACGTATCTAGCCGTCAAAAGTGAAAAGCCACAGTCTCAAGACAAACAATGGGATGATCTAGCGACTAAGTATAGTATCACACCGCAATCATTTAGAGACATTCAACATCGTAAAAATAACAAACAGTCATTAACTGATAATCAGAAGCATTTCATCGTAGAACTGGAAGAGTTAAAGTCTAAATATAAGTTAGATCTGAAAGCTATAGAAGTAAGCAAATGTGAAGAAGTACAACTCAATTATGAGTTATATCTTAAAATACAACATCAATATAGATCATGCATGAAATTTCAGAGATCTTTATCTAGTCATTTTAATAAATGGATAAAGTAATGAGATATCAACTGACCATAATTGTAATTTGTATTAGCCTGTGTCTATCTGCACAATCTTTGCCTAATAGATATCAAGAAGAGGTTTTTAGTTCTTGGACAGAGACTACCGAATTGTTTAGTACAGGTGTACCTCAGCCAGTTCCTGGAGGTGGAGGATACGAATGGACGACAGGATATCCACTCAACGTAGATGAATTTATCACCACGAGTAAAAATCTCTATATGGATATTTATCAACCTGTGGGGGATACGCTCAGCCAAAGACCTTTGGTCATTATTTGTTTTGGGGGTGGGTTTTTAGATGGAAGTAAAGATCACTGGAGTATAAAATTGTTAGCTGAAAAATTAGCGAAGAAAGGTTTTGTTACAGCTACGATAGACTATCGTTTAGGTATGAATATTTTCGATTCAGATCTTGCTAATAGGGCAGTGTACCGAGGATTGCAAGATGGAAGATCGGCAGTTCGATTTTTTAGAGCGGATGCAGCAGAAAACAATATTTATAAGATAGATCCAGATCAGATTTTTATTGGAGGACATAGTTCAGGAGCATTTATCGCAACACACAATGCGTTTCTCGATAAGGAAATAGAAAGACCACTTTCAACTTACCAATGGACTCAAGAAGGTAACTCATGTATTGATCTAGGTTGTCTAGATTGTGCAGGGGATAATCAAGAATATAGTGGAAAAGCTAATGGGATATTTAGTCTAGCTGGCGCTATAGGATTTACGGACTTTATAGAGAGTAGTGATGATACTCGGATGGTTATGTTTCATAGTTCCGATGATGGCACAGTGCCATACACTAATGGTGAGCCATTTAGTAGTTATCTATGGCTTATTATAGGTGACGATTTACCTACCGTACATGGTAGTTCTGACATGGCTGATAGAGCGGATGAGGTTGGATTGCCATATGAATTTTACAGTTACAGTAATAGAGGTCATGGAGTACATGAAAATGATCCTATTCTTTATACGGATATCGTTCCAGGTATCGAAAATTGGTTTTATAATGATAGACTAAAGCCAATGGATATTAGTTTGACTGGAGATTCTATTGTTTGTGCAGATGCGCTGTTTAGTGATTTTTTAGCTACTGATATCAGTAATGGTTATTACGATTGGGTGATCGATGGTGCAGAGTCAGTTGTTGGTAATGTGACCAGCAATACAGTTTCTATCGATTGGGATGAAAATGCTGCTAACCTCAATGTTTCGTTACTGCCTTATAGCAAACACAGAGCTAGAGGAGATAGTATCCACATCACTGTAGAAAAACAAGATGTACGTACTATTACTTGGTTGAGTAGTGGAGGGACTTGGAGTGCAGTTTCAAGTTGGTCTGAATTAAGATTGCCTAGATATTGTGATGATGTGATATTGCCCACTAATACCGGCCCATATATACTTACTTTGCCATCAGGTGTTGAGTCAATAGTAAGATCCGTCACAATTTCAGAACAAGCAGCTATTCTGATGTCTACAGGTTCTTCGTTGAAGATTAAGGATGTTGTCGAAGAGTAAATTTCAGTTAGGTAAAAGTTTCAACAATAATTTATATTTAATCCTTTAATCGATAAGTGATTTTATTGATAAGTTAAGGGTTAGCTTTGGTGCTTGATTAAGCATACTTTTGCTATGAATTACTATATGAAGTGTTCATGTGAATATTGAATATAAATCATTAGTAACGAGAGGATATTTGATTTGTTAAGCTGTTACTTCATTTTGCTTTGTTGGATGGTTATGTGCAGAGAAAAAGTTGTGTGATATTTGGATATGCAATTACAGTTTTAAAAAGTTGATACAGATGAACTATAATATAAAGAAGAAATTTCAAATTTATAACGCACTCTTTTTAAACCTAAGTTATGAAGGTGCTAATGATTTCGCTAATCTCATTCCTATACTCGGAGCAATTACTAAACAAAATCTAGAACGAGGAGAAGATCCTATAATGGTGTTTAATGATTTCTTTGATGATTATAAAGAAATGATAGGTGTAGATAAGTTAGATTTTATGTTTAAGGTGATACAATACGTCGAGAGACAAATTGTTTTATTTGATAGTGTAGAAGATAGTATATCACCTTATGATCTAGAAGATCAGGATTCTATATTAATAGATACTATGGTGTCTAAGTGTCAGTCAGATACTGAGGTCAATGATCTATTGAAAAGCCTTAATGAATTTGCAGTTCGCATAGTGTTGACTGCCCATCCCACACAGTTTTATAGAGCTCCGGTGCTAGACATCATTGCGAAGTTGAGAAAAGGGGTAAGAGGGAGTAAGGTAGAAGAAATAGATCGACTATTACATCAGTTAGGATTGACTAGTCTTGTTAACACTACTTCTCCTACACCTATCGAAGAGGCTAAAAATATTATTCACTTTTGTAGGTATGAATATTATAATGCGATAGGTGATTTTATATATGCCTTAGAGCAAAAGTATCCTAATTTCGATAATGTAGATTTAGTAAAAATTGGATTTTGGCCATGTGGAGATAGAGACGGTAATGCCTTTGTGACTCATAATGTAACTAGAGAAGTTGTAGATACATTGAGAATGACACTTGTTAAATGTTACTATAATGATGTGAAGGCGCTTAGGTCCAAGTTGACATTTAAAGGATTGGAGGCTCCTTTAGAAAAGCTTCAAGATAAGCTGTATAAGGCAATGTTTGATCCGTCTGAGATATTGGATCATAAGTGGATGCTGAATTCGCTCGACGAAGTTAGATCAATCTTAGTTGACAAATATGAAAGCCTTTACTTGGAAGATCTCGATAAGCTAGTAGTCAAGATTAAAGTATTTAAAACGCATTTTGCATCGCTAGATATTCGACAAGATCATTCTGTTCATGTAGATTGTATTCAGCAGATTTTAAAGTCAAATGGTCTAATTCAAAATTCAATTAAAGAATTAGATGAAAGTAGTCTCATAAAAATTTTGACAGAAGATTTTTTAGAGATTCCAGATGCTAGCGAATTAGAGGGTTTAGTAAAAGATACGATCCGGAATATCGAGCAACTGCCTACACTACAGAAGTATAATGGTGAACAAGGTTGCCATAGATATATCATTAGTAATTCCGAGGATATCTATTCTGTACTCTTTGTTTTTGGACTATTTAGATGGATTCATAAATCAGAGGCTATGTCCTTCGATATCATACCTCTTTTTGAGACAATGGTAGGTATGGAAGTTAGCGAAAGTGTGATGGATCAATTGTACAAGCTTAAACCCTATAAACTACATTTAGAATCTAGAGAAGCAAAGCAAACTGTGATGTTAGGCTTTTCTGACGGCACTAAAGATGGCGGTTATTTGAAAGCCAACTGGTCAATATATAAATGCAAAGAGGTGCTGTCTAAAGTGAGTAGGCGCAATAATATATCAGCTATATTCTTTGACGGTAGAGGTGGGCCCCCAGCAAGAGGTGGTGGCAAGACGTTTAATTTCTATGCAGCCAGAAGTAAAGAGATCGCTAATAATGATATCCAACTTACGATACAAGGGCAAACAATCACCAGTACATATGGTACGAGCGAAAAATTTGTATTTAACGCTGAGCAGATGGTCAGTTCTGGACTTACAAGTCTCAAGTCAGATGGGCGTATGGAGATTTCTATTTCCCAGCGATCACTCTTAGAAGAACTTAGTGAATTAAGTTATAAAAAGTATATCTCTCTAAAGGAGCATCCTAAGTTTTTACCATATCTGGAGAATATGACCACATTGCGATTCTACTCTAAAACTAAAGTAGGAAGTCGTCCTGGTAAACGTAGTAAAACGGCAAAATTGACTTTGGGTGATCTCCGCGCTATATCTTATGTAGGTTCGTGGTCACAGCTCAAGCAAAATATTCCAGGATACTACGGAGTAGGTACTGCAATCAGTCAATTAACAGATGCAGGACGTATGGAGGAGATGCAGAATCTCTATCAGGAAGTTCCGTTATTTAAGACATTAATAGATAACAGTATGATGTCTTTAACGAAGTGCTTTTTTGAATTGACAAGCTATATGAGCAAGAATCCTGAATATGGTCCTTTTTGGAATATGCTCTATGATGAATATACGCTTAGTAAGAATATGATCCTTGAACTCACTCAAATGTCTGAATTGATGGAGACAGAGCAAAGATCTAAACAGTCCATTCAGATCAGAAACGAAATTGTGCGACCATTGCTACTAATTCAGCATTACGCGCTACAAATGATAAATTCAGGAGCCGATCCAGAGAATTTGGAGATTTATGAAAAATTAGTGGTTAGGTCGCTATATGGCAATATCAATGCAAGTAGAAATTCGGCTTAAACTGGTAATAGAAAGCATTCTATTAAATAGAAGCAAATCAAGAATGATACTGTGACTCTAGTGGATATATTCATTAGAGTCACTTTCGTTTAGGGCATAATAACCTTTGAGAATACGAGCTTCTAACTATACTAGAGTATTATCTTCTGTCAAACATAAGTCTGTAGCCACAGCTTAAGAATAATGCCTAGAGATCTAGTAGTATTGGGCCTATATCGCTGTAAACGAAAAAGAGGTTGCTATCTTTCGATAACAACCTCTGAAAATGGGGTAGAAGATGGGATTCGAACCCACGGCCTCCGGAACCACAAACCGGCGCTCTAACCAACTGAGCTACAACTACCATTTTTACTTTAAAGCGAAAGCGATTTTCGCGGCTGCAAAATTATCAATTCCTTTTGATCTTAAAAGCTTTCATCAATGTATTTTTCAATTTATTTTAAATAAAATTTCATTGACTCAATTTTTATCTCATTGTCTGCTTTGTAAAGGAATTTCATCATCTTTTAGAGTGAAAGTTCTTTTTACAGGGTTGTACGGTGAATTGATTGCTTTACCTTGACCATCTAAGAGTGTAAGTTCAATTGTATTTTCTCCCATTGGAAGCCCCTCGATATAGTAAGGTTGCCATTTGTCGATAGTATGTATTTCGCCGTTAATATTAGCGGTTAGACCATATCCATTGGCTAAGTCGGCATTAAGTAAGTAGAAATCTAGCATTACTTTGTCTGTTTCATTTTTACCGACGTAAGTTCCTTTTGGTCTGCTATACATTACCATAGCTTCAGAGATACCGTCTATTTGAGTAAGCTTTTTGTCTTTCACTTGTATTTTAGCATGTATTGCCGCCTTAAGTGTCTTGATACTCTCATGATACGATCTCGATAAAAACGCCAATAAGTAATGTTCGCCATCAGCTACATCGTATTCAAATGTAGATGTGTATTTAGCTGCATAAGGCTCATTGTTTAAAATTAGGTGAATATGTTGCCCTTTTCCAGAGTTTGCACACATTTTACTGTCTTTGTCTGGTGTCTGCTGGCCTAATTCATATCCTTCACCGCCAACAGTAAAGTTGAAAATACCATCGTTGTAAGTCATGTTCTGTAATTCAGCTCCAGAAAAGTCTTGTGAGGGGGCAAAAGGAGTTAAAGTATACTTGTTACTCGTAGATTTAATAGTTTTTGTCTCTGCGTCAGCCGACGATGTACTATTGTCATTCTTACAGGAGAAAAGACTAATGGCTAATAATAAAAGAAAGGCATTTTGGATCTTCATTATATTCGATTTTGATGTAAAAAGGGAAGAATTAGAATCGTTTCTAAAATTCACTTCGATTTTCATAACGGAAAGATAGAAATTATGTTTAGATTGCCACCTATGTATTAGAGATACAAGACTAAAATGTGTGCTTTTCATTCACCTTCTCTAAATGAAAGTTGATTTGATATATTTATTTATTTTTACATGTTAAAAGCATTGAATGTCAAGGTCTCCCAGTGAAGTAGCAGATTTTATGCGAGCTGATCCAGAAGCTTGCTTGGCAGAGCTATATTCGGATTATTATGAATATTTGGTGAACAGCGTATATCGTATGGTTCCAGATCAGAGTACTGCAGAAGATTTAGCGCAAGAGGTTTTTTTTGAAATTTGGAAGAAAAGAGAACAGCTAGAATTCAGAACATCAGTTGGCGCTTATCTGCGAAGAGCAGTGACCAATAGAGCTCTCAATTATATTAGAGCCAAGAAGATGGATTTTGAAGGAGAAGATGCTGCCTTACTTTTGAGGTCTACAGACATCAACTCCGCAAAAAAATTAGAAATAGACGATCTACAGCAGTTAATCAACGAAAGTATAGATGAACTTCCTGAGAAATGTCGTGCAGTTTTCTCTATGAGTCGATTTGAAGAGATGAAATATGCAGAAATAGCTGAATCTTTGGGGATATCCATTAAGACAGTAGAAAACCATATTTCTAAAGCATTGAAAATACTTAAAACAAAGGTGAGCCCACACCTTGCTGATCATATTTATGATTGACGTGAAACAGATGTTTTGATTGAAAAATGGATAGTTTGACATTTTTCTTAAAAAGATTAAAATTTAATAGGGGTAAGTACATATTATAGTGTCTATAGCATAAGATTAGATACCAATTGAAATGAAAGAATTAGATTACATATCCATAATACATAAAGAGCTGGTAGGCGAACTATCAGACACTGAGTCCGTACAGTTACAGGAATGGAAGGCAGATAACGAGGATAACCTCGCTACCTATCATGATACTGTAGAGATATGGAAGCTAACCTCTAACTATACTCCTCCCAAGCTTGAGATTAATGTTTCTAGGGCAATAGAAGATCAATTAAGTAGGATTCGTCAAGAATCTAAGCAGGAAGAAGTAAGTACAGCTAAAGTAGTAAGGTTAAGACCTACTCAATGGGCAATGAGGATTGCTGCGGCGTTTGTGTTTGTTCTATCAGCAACTTTTGTATTTCAATCAATGAATTCTGGCGAAACTTATACGGCAGGAAACGATATTAAATTTGTGCAATTATCTGATGGTAGTAATATCTGGTTAGATAAGAACAGCACGCTTACTATTCATAACTCATTTGGCGACACGCAAAGACAAGTCGCTCTAGAAGGAAGAGCATTCTTCGATATCGCAAGAGACGAAGCTAGACCATTCCTTATCGAAGCGAATCATGTAGATGTACAAGTTCTAGGGACTTCGTTTACTGTAGATGCTAATGACAATACGCCAATGGTATCTGTAAAGTCAGGTAGAGTAGAGGTGAAAGCAGATGCAGAAACTAAGATCATTACTAAAGGTCAGCAACTAGAAGCTACTATATCTGGTAGTCTTACTGAATCAGATGTAGATATGGACACTGCTTTTGATTGGACTAACGGAGATCTTTCTTTTAAAGATGCACCGCTTACTAAAGTTTTAGCAGATTTAGGAAATCACTTCAATGTAGACTTCAAATACAGAGGAGGAGTGGATTTGGATGAATGTCCGTTTACTTCGTTGAGTCTAGCAGATACTTCATTAGATGATGTACTAGATATATTAGCGCTCACTTATGATATGAATATCGTGAAGAAGTCCGAAAAAGAAATCAAATTATCTAGAATCAAATGCCGTAAGTAATAGCTTATTCTAAGATATTAATAAAGAATACAAATCTACTAAGCGTTCATTCGCTTAGTAGATTTTTTTTGTGGCTAGATTATAAGCAAATTCCTTATTAGTTTTCATGCGGATTAGTAACATTATATGAGTTTTTACAACACTCAATGTTATTATGGTAGTTTTGTGGTATGGTTTTGGCAAACTCAACCATAGGAATACTAAGAATTATCTACATTCGATGAAGAGAATATTAACCAGCCTTGTGATAATGGTGTTTTTTGCCACTATCGCTCTATCACAGACATTACCGGATGAGGTAATAGTCAGTTACACCTGTGCTAATAAGCCTCTTACGACTGTTCTTGATGAACTCACTAATCGGTCTCAAGTCAATATTATCTATTCGGCTAAGAGGCTTCCCAAAAGAAAAAAAGTTACTATTCAAGCTTCTAACGAACAGTTGGGAGTAGTCCTCAATGTCATATTATCTGATTTTGGCTATAAGTATAAGATTGTAGGTAATCAGTTAGTAATAGTTAGAGATGATCTAGAAGAAGTAGAGGATCTCATTACTATTAGTGGATATGTTCAAGATTCTTTATCCGGAGAAAGACTGGTGTATGCCAATATTTACTTACTAGATAATACAAAGGGCACTGAAACAAACGAATATGGTTTTTTCAGTTTTACGCTCCCTAAAGGAGATCAAAGGGTATACTACTCGTATCTTGGATATAAGCAGAGAGCGATAGACTTTAGGCTCAAAGAGGATAGTACTGTGGTAATCGATATGATTCCAGATGTACAACTTAATGAGATAGTTATACTAGATGGTAATGAGGTAGAAGCTGATCAAAATACGAGTACCGAAAGTAGAATGAATTACGATGAGCTACAATCTATGACTTCTCTTGGTGGAGAGGCAGATGTGGTGCGCTTTGCTAATATGCTTCCAGGTGTGGCTTCAGGAGCTGATGGTTTTGGTGGCCTTAATGTGAGAGGGGGATCTTCTGACCAAAATCTAGTTTTGTTTGATGGTGTACCTGTGTATAATCCAGGTCATGCATTAGGTATATTTTCGATATTTAATTCTAATGTAGTCAAAAGTGCGACCCTTATAAAAGGTGGATTCCCAGCAAGATACGGAGGTCGACTATCATCAGTACTTGATGTAAGGACAAGAGAGGGAAGTACTAAGAAGATGGAAGGGGCAGTCTCGATTAGCGCGGTCGCAATGAAAGCGAGTATCGAAGGGCCGATTGGTAAAAATGGTAGTTCTTACCTTTTCTCAGGAAGAAGAACTTTTGTGGATCGATGGATTAAGAGTATTACAAGTTACAACTATAGATCTAATGGAAATGGTGATATAGGCTTTAGCAATTACTATTTCTATGATCTCAATGGGAAATTGAATTTTCAATTAGGAAAGAAACATAAATTGCTCATCAGCGCCTATAATGGTAAAGATGAATTTGAAAATGAAGTAGATCGAGTTAGAGAACAAGGAGAGGTGGTAGAAAGAAGCGAAAACTTTTTCGGTTGGAATAATCGCTTGGCAACGGTAAGATTGAACTCGGAATTGAGTAAAAAACTGTTTTCTAAAGTATCGATCTATACGAGTGATTATGACTTTAATAGTTACGATTACGATCGGTTTGAAAATTACGACGCTAATAATGATCCAATAGCCTTTAACTTTAAAGCGAGTTCCTATTTATCGCGTATCGCTGATAAGGGAGCAAGAATAGACTTCGATTACATTCCTTCGCCTTCACATTTTATCAAATTTGGAGGAGGGCTGATACAGCATAGCTATAATCCAGGCCTTGCTAATGTAAATGTCAACGATTCATTAATTACCATTGATGAGCCTTTACTCAAGGCAGATGTAGAAAGTAAAATCGAAAGTCCGAAATTAGTAGGAGACGAGTACTTTGGATATCTCGAGGATCAGATTTCTATTGGTTATGGTTTTATGTTAAACTTAGGGGTGCACACTAGTTATATTTCTACAGATAATACTAACTATCTTAATTGGCAACCTAGAGCTGCATTGATGCTTAGAGGTGAGTCCATTTACTTCAAGGCAAGTGTGAGTAAGATGAATCAATATCTTCACCTTATATCTAATAATGGGCTGGGCTTGCCGGCAGAGATATGGTTGCCGAGTACGGATCGTCTTAAGCCGCAAGGCAGTTGGATATACTCTACTACTATGGCTTATCATAGCGATGATGGATATCATCTTGGTGGAGAAGCGTTCTATAAGACTTTTGATGATCTATCGGCTTTCAACGAAGGTTCTGCAATCGAAATTAGCGATGGTAAAGCATGGGAAAATAGAATTCCGTTGGGTGGAGGTAAAGCCTATGGTCTAGAGTTCTTTTTGAATAAAGTAGCAGGGAAGACTACATGGATGGCCAACTATACGTATACACATTCAAGTAGGCAGTTTGACCAACTCAATAACGGTGAAGAGTTTTTGCATAAATTTAGTTTGGATCATAATATGAAGTTGTCATTAAGGCATAGACTTACAGCAGATGCAGAGTTTAGTCTTAATTATCATATGTCGACAGGAAGTCGTGTGACCACACCGTCTGGAGTAGTGACTGTAGGGCCAAATGGTCAAATACTTGTAGAATATGATGAAAAAAATAATGAAGTACTACAGTCATACCAAAGATTAGATATCGGGTTTAATTTTTATAATAAATATAAGTGGGGGAGGCAGAAAATATCGATTGGCGCCTATAACATATTTGATAAAAGAAATCCGTTTTACATTGATATTCAGCGAAATGTGAATAATCCGAATGAATTTCAGCTCGTGAGATTTACAATTTTACCAGTCTTTCCTGCCATAAGTTATAGTCTGTCCTTCTGATAATCAGTGAGTTGTATCTAATATGACATTGCAAATGTGACTTATTGTCAATAATTCGTCTTATATTTGTATGACATATACGAGAACCACATTGAAAAAAAATATTTACACTCTTACATTGAGCCTTTTAGCTTTAGTTTCTATGCAATCCTGTGTAGATAGTATTCCTATTCCAGTTGAGGATGTGAATGCAATGCTAGTATTTGAGAGTGATATCAATAACTCTAATGGTTTTAGTGCCAAAATTTCTACTTCTACTGGTTTGACTGATGTAACTGCAATATCATTTCCGACGGATTTGAATGTGGATGTAAGTTATGGAGATGAAGATGCTTTTGATTTGGATTATTCTATGGGATGTAAATGTTACCGTAGTGATACAAAGCCTATCTCTGGTGTACAGTATAAAGTTAATGCCAGCTCGCCCACTAACAAAAACTATCAAGATATTGAAGCTAAAATGGTGTTTCCAGTTAAAACACAGTTAGCTGAGTTGAAAGCAGTTAGAAATATAGAGACTGATGGGATTACTACTCTTGATGTAAATGTTACTCTTGATGGAAAGTCTCACTCTAGTAACTATTATCATATCATACCTTATCGTAAGGTTACTGAAATAGTAATAATCGGAGGAGAGGAACATGAGAGATATACTGGAGATAGAAAATATCTTGATTTAGTAGATTTCGATAACAATAATCTTTACATAGAATCTCATCACAATAGACCTGGGTTTTTAGTAGATTTTAACGACGAAGACCTTTTGTCGAATACTTTGAATCTGGTACTTTATACTCCTGAAGTTATTGATTACGAGAATGAAGCATTCACAAAAATATTTTTTGAAGTAAGATCAGTAACAGAGTCTTACTATAAGTACGAAATCTATCAAAGTCGCAAGATCCAAAGTTTGGAAGGTGGTATTGTAGAGGCTCCTATAAGCTATGGTAACATAACTAATGGTCTCGGATACTTTGGTGGATATACCACTTCATTAGACTCCATGTTTGTCGAATAACAACGTCCCATTAATTTTCTAGATTGTTAGTGTAATTTCCTAGTTCTTGATTAAAAGGACTAGAAATTCTTATTTTATATAGTTGCGAATGCAATTCAATAATTGTGTATATATATATCCATAACAGTCCTCATATAGATATCTCATATCAGTTAAGAATCACCTTTCAAAGTTGTGTGTGAATTGAAGCATTATATATGCTAGACAGTAAGCAGCCCTAAGCGTCTTTCTACAGTATACTGGGTAATAGATCTTATTTTATTATTATAACATTGGCAAAAAAAGTATTTAGCTGTAAATCATTAATTAGAAGTATAGCCATGTATGGTTGTGTATTTATTGAGTGTTTCATCTATATGTTGAATTGTATTTAATAAGTATCAATGTTCTATATATAAATAATTAAAATTTGGCTCCGTAGTTAGAGAATGTTTTGGCTTTCTGTGTGGTTTGGCGATAAATAAAATATATTAAGTATATACTTTCTGATATTTTAAGTGTCTGATAATCAATTGTATATATATCTAATGTTTGTTTTTGGCATATGTATGTTATTTATTAGGATGAAATCGTGATTTGCAATAGGGGTGACATATGTCTGTGTGTGTCTTTAGGGTGTATTACAACAATATAAAATTTACAATAATGCAAATCCTTACTACAGTGAACGAACAGATATTAAGCAACTTGAGAGACTTTGAGCTTTTCAATGTTCTTTCAGAAGCGGAGTTGAAAGACTTAGCGGAAATGAGCAGAATCAGAACTGTTTCTAAGCATAGATTCGTGTTTAATCAAGGAGATAAGAGCGATTATCTTTACTTTTTGATACAAGGAACTATCAAGTTTGGTATTCATTCAGAAGATGACAAAGAGGTAATCAAGTCGATTTTGCATCCAAGAGCTTTGTTCGGAGAACAAGCGATATTAGGCGATTATGAAAGAGATAATTTTGCCAAAGCAATGGATGAGGTAATATACATTGAAGTCAAAGTAGCAGACTTTAAGCAAATAATGAGAAGAAATTTTGATCTTAACCTTAATGTTATTGATTTATTAGGTAAGAAGATCAGATTAGCTGAGAAGAGATTAGAATCTTTAGTGCTTCAAGATGCTCGTACTCGTATTATAGAGTTTATCAAAGAAAACGCTAAGAACTTCGGTAAGCAAGTAGGGTATGAGATGTTATTAAAGCACAGCTTAACACAACAAGATATAGCGAATTTCACAGGTACATCTAGACAGACGGTTACTTCTGTACTGAACGACCTTAAGAAATCAAATCAAATATATTTCAAAAGAAAAAGTATACTTATTAGAGATATGGCGTCATTGTCATAATTAATAAGTGCAAGATGTAAGTTTAATATAGAGTTTTCTCGAATATTGAATTCTTATAATTCCTAGTTATAATAAGGTCTCCTTTAAAGAAAGGTGACCTTATTTTTTTTATTGAAATTTCTTAATCTTATACACTAAAGCAGATTATGGTAAGGCTTCTCACTATGGCTGGCCCATTGCTTGATATTTTTATGGAAGGCATCATAAGACTTATATATTTTCGCCGATGCTGTATCATTGGCGGTGATGTCATCTAGCATTTCATTTGTGAATTCCTTCAGCTGACTTAATACGTCACTTGAAAACTGTCTGAGTTCTACATTTTCCTCATGGATTAGTTTCTGTAGGTATTCATTATTCTTGGCTTCAAACTCAGCCAATGTCCATGCATTCATTCTGTATGCAGCAGTTTCTAATATAGCTTTTAATCTAGGCTCTAATCCATCAAATAGACGTTTATTGAAAAATACCTCTAAAGTGCTGCCGGTTTCATGCCATCCAGGTGCATAATAGTATTTCGCTATTTTATGAAATCCCATCTTGTAATCATGATATGGTCCGATCCATTCTGTAGCATCGATGACTCCTCGCTCTAGATTGGTATAAATTTCACTACCAGCACTCAATACGGCTGATCCACCTGCTTTCTCTATTACTTTGCCACCAAGGCCAGGCATTCGCATTTTTAGGCCTTTAAAGTCTTCAATAGTGTTGATTTCACGATTAAACCATCCAGCCATTTGTACACCGGTATTGCCTGCAGGAAAGGGTACAAGATTATAGTCAGCGTAAAGTTCATTCCATAATGCTTGACCACCTCCGGCATAAAGCCAAGAATTCATTTGTTGGGCATTCATCCCAAAGGGTACTGAGGTGAAAAACTGTGTGGCTGGAGATCTACCAGCCCAGTAATAAGATGCACCACTACCGATTTCTGCGGCGCCACCAGATACGGCCTCGAAGCATTCCATAGCAGGGATCAATTCACCACCGCCGTAGACATTAATCGTGATCTGACCGCCAGTCATCTCTTCAACCCATTGAGCAAAGTAATTGCAAGCTTCTCCAAGAACAGGAAAATTAGGTGGCCATGTGGTAACCATCTTCCATTTGTACTTCTTCTGAGTTATCAAAGCAGGGAAATCTTCTTTGGTTTCTGATTGAGGTTTACACGATAGTATTCCTGTACCTGCTGCAACAGCCAATGCCGTTTTTTTAATGAAGTTCTTTCTATTGATTTTGTTCTTGCTCATGGAGTTCATGTAGATATCATTAATTAGCTAGAGAGGGTTGAATGAGGTGATTTCGGACATTGCTCAGAGCTGCAGTGCGCATTACGATATATTGCTCCTCAGTGAAAGCAAAAGCCTTGCGATAACATGGATAGTAATAACTCATGTAATTATTAATCATAGGCTTGTATTCATATCCATTCTCATCTATATATCCAATCATTTCGCATCTAGTATAATCTATATAGACGCTATATAGTGGTCCAGGGTCAGCAGGCGTGGAGCATATATGATCTCCTGTGGTTTCACAGTCAGCTCTCATAATACTTTCTTCACCTTCGACTGATCTATGTGTATGAAATAAGCCAAAAAAATGGCCCATTTCATGTGGCATAACTTTCTCATTGAGTAAATCAGGTTTACTAAGTACAATATTAGGATATTGATAATTGAGGATATATGTAAATCCGTGAACACGACGACAACTCACTACTTCGTTGACCTTGTCACAATATTGACCATTATCATCTAATAAATGAATGGTGATTGCGTTTTTTACATCATGCTGTAGTGAAAAGTCAGGATAGGCTTCATAGCTGTTTTGAGTAACTTGCTGTAGATTTTTAGCATCAGAAACAGTTTCTATTGATCTTAATTCAAATCTTATTGCCGAAGGCGCAAAAGCTTTATTTAATACTTCTATAGATTTAGTAACCTCTCGAGGGTCTACTTTTCGAGCATTTTCGTTTTGATTATGAATTTTGAATACTAGCGGAAAAGTAATGGTCTCATCCATGTCGTAATACATGTCAGGAGGCATATTACCATATATAGTATCTATATGTCCATGATATATCTTGGCGCAGAGTGTGTCAGCACAATAGAAGACATCTTCTGATTCATTGCAATCAACGATTCGTTGCTGTTGGGCAGATCTACAGCTAAGGCCAATAGTGATAAGAATGGCTATTGAAGTAATATATAGAAAAGAAAGATTAATGCTCCACATGTTAATAAAGGTAACTAAAATCTCAATGCTTAGAATGTCAGTATAGGTTTGTCGGTGAACTATTTTCTATAAGCTCCAATTATAATAATATCAATATATTCGCCGATCGTTATACAAATAGGAAATACAGATATGAGTAAGAAATACAATGAGCCAGCAGGATTAACAGATGTAGCTAAGTTTCATGATACATTTGGTGCACCGATTTTAGATCAACCAACTATTCCAGCTAAGGATCGATGTGAACTACGAGTATCATTGTTACAAGAAGAACTCAATGAGCTCAAAGAAGCTATTGCAGATAATGATATGGTTGAAGTTGCGGATGCGCTTGCAGATATCCAGTACGTCTTATCTGGAGCGATATTAGAATTTGGACTTGCAGATAGATTCAAAGAGATATTTGATGAAGTGCAACGCTCTAATATGAGTAAAACGTGTAAGTCTATGGACGAAGCGGTAAAAACTCAAGCGCATTACAAGGCGACTAAAGGCGTAGATTCTAAGATAGTCGAGAAGAATAGTGAATTCTTAGTATATAGAATTCCAGACGACAAAGTATTGAAATCAGTAGCTTATTCTCCAGCAGATCTCAAGAAAATAGTAGAAAGATCATAGCTTAAATAGACCTAATCGAGGCAAACTTCTAGTTCGTCCACATCTATTAGTCTGACATCTATATTGTCTTTTAGGGTAGTTGCTAATGATAGTCCGACATAATCTACCTGAATAGGAAATGATTTGTGTTTGCGATCAACGAGTACAGCGACTTGCATTTTTTTGACTAGAATTCCCATAAATGGCTTGAAAGCATAGAAAAGCGTTCTACCCGTATTGGCTACATCGTCTACTAGAATAATGGTCTTATTCTTTAGTTCGGCAGCTGAAAGTGAAACGACAACATCTTCAGCGATAGGTTTTGCTGGATTGAGTGTGATCTGGCAAAGTGTAATGGTGTTGTCTGTCAACTTTTTAACTTCTTTGGTTAAAAGCTTGGCAAACCCTAGACCATTATTGTTAATACCTGCAAAAATGATTTCAGATGTACCAAAGTTTTGCTCCACAATCTCTACTGCGAGTCTTTTAATTTTCTGCTTAATTTGACCTTGTTCTAGTATTTTCATCTTCTTGACAGTATGTTATCTATAGTCCAAAGATAAGGAAGTCATAATAGAATCATTCTAATTTAAGCAATCTCTTACATTAACTATTTATGTAATGCTTTACTTCTTTGTATTTTGCAGCAAATAATGATCCATGGGTATACAGCAAATCATATTTCTATTAGTAATCGCAATTACATTCAAAGTTGCCTATAAGGCTTATGCGGCGATATACAGAAATATCAATCTAGGTAAAGACAGAGTGATAGAAGGTAGCGAAGGCGCAAGATGGAAGAATGTATTCTTGATTGCATTCGGACAGAAAAAGATGTTCAAAAGATGGATACCTGCGGTATTGCATGGATTTATATATGTAGCTTTCTTATTTACTCAGATAGAATTAATAGAAATCATCATAGATGGACTCTTTGGTACACATAGATTTTTCCTTCCATACCTAGGAGGCTTATATACAGTGATTATCAATTCGATAGAGATTCTTACCGTGTTGGCTTTGATTGGTACTATCGCCTTCTTATCTCGTCGTAATCTTCTAAAAGTACCGAGACTGGTAATGCCAGAAATGAATGGTTGGCCTAAGCTTGATGGAAATCTGATCCTAATAGGAGAGTTAGTGCTAATCACAGGAATAGTATGTATGAATGGAGCGGATGTGATGCTTCAAAAACTTGATCCTACACACTTTCACGATACAGGATATTTAGCTTTGAGTAGTACTTGGGCTCCTGTAGTTCTTGGTGGTTGGGGACAGGAAGCATTACAGGTATTAGAAAGGTTTGGATGGTGGTTGCACCTATTTGCGGTATTAGGTTTCATTCTTTATTTACCCTTGAGTAAGCATCTTCATATATTCTTAGCTTTCTTTAATGTATATTTTACTCCGATTAAGTCAAGAGGTGAAATGGTGAATATGCCAGATATAATGGGCGAAGTGCAATCAATGATGGGCATCACACCAGAAGGTGAAGTACCAGAAATGACTGACGAATTACCAGATTTTGGAGCTAATGATGTGACAAATTTACCATGGACTAATATACTTGGAGCTTTTAGTTGTACTGAGTGTGGAAGATGTACTTCTGTATGTCCAGCGAATCAGACAGGAAAGAAACTATCTCCGCGTAAAATAATGATGGATATAAGAGATCGAGCGACAGAGATAGGAGAGAAGATTGATAGCGGACAGACTAAATATATAGCGGCAGATAAAGCAGGTGAAACGGTTCTTACTGCAGATAATTTTGATGATGGGAAATCATTGTTTGACTATATCAGCCAAGAGGAAATCAATGCTTGTACTACGTGTAATGCATGTGTGGAAGCATGTCCTATTATGATCAATCCGCTTGAGCCCATTCTTGAGTTGCGTAGGTATGAGATACTCACTAATAGTGCAGGACCTGCAGATTGGATGCCGATGTTTAACGCGGTAGAAAATAGCGGTAGTGTATGGACGATTCCTGATGCAAGAGATGCATGGACAGCAGATGTGGAAGATTAATTGATTATAAATGGATTGGATTATTGATTCAATTGTTACGTTTTTATTTCGCATAGTCGCGAAATCGTAAATTCACAAACTCGAAAACAATGAAGAAAATAAAGATAATGTCAGAGATGGCAGCAGAGAATATGAAGCCAGAAATTTTATTCTGGGTAGGATGTGCAGGTAGTTATGATGCTCGTGCGCAGCGTGTGACTAAGGCACTCAGTACTATCTTACAGAATGTTGGAATCGACTTTGCGATATTAGGTACAGAAGAGAGTTGTACAGGTGATCCAGCACGTCGTGCAGGAAATGAATTTATATTTCAGATGACTGCCAATCAAAATGTGCAGACGATGAATATGTACGAGGTGAAAAAGATCGTAACTGCCTGTCCACATTGCTTCAATACTATCAAGAATGAATATCCTGCGTTAGGAGGAAATTATGATGTAGTGCACCATACACAATTGATCAGTACCTTGATGGAAGAGGGGAGACTAAGCATCGAAGGTGGAGCATACAAAGGAAAGAAAATCACTTATCACGACTCATGTTATCTAGGTCGTGTCAATGGGGAATACGAAGCGCCAAGAAAGGCCATAGAAGCCCTTGACGGAGACTTAACAGAACTGAAGCGTAGTAGAGCGAACGGACTATGCTGTGGCGCTGGAGGCGCTCAAATGTTTAAAGAAGATGAGCCAGGAGACAAGCGTATCAATATGGAAAGAGCAGAAGAGGTGCTCGCTAGTGGTGCAGATATTGTAGCTGCGAATTGTCCGTTTTGTATTACGATGATCAGTGATGGAATTACCGCGAAAGAAAAGCAAGATGATGTAATGGTATTCGACATATCAGAATTGATCGTTAATGCTAATGGATGGTAAGAGCGTTTTAGTTTTTAAAGCGGAGCTTTAAAAATTAAAACGCGGACAGCGAAGTCAGGCAGAGATTGGCACAATCGCGTTGACTTTGCCACGATAAATGCATTAAAGCGAAGTCAGGCAAGTGTTTGCGTTTTGCAAACACGTCGTCGGAGAGAGAATGTGGATTGCGTAGCAAACACATGGACTACGACAGAATAACTTTGAAAGAATGACTCCAAAACACGGACTCCGAAATAAAAATGACTTGACCTAAAGAGGGAAAGGTTTAGGAGTATGTGGAGTTTACTTTGGAGTATGATATAAGTACTTGAAATCTATATCTCGACCGTAGTCTTAATTGGACACTGGTGAAAATGATGCCAGCATTAGACGATAATTTATGAAACCACTGATAAGTAATTTAATCATCTGGATTAAAAAACCAGATGATATAGTACTAGAAATAAATCTTAAAGATAAGCTCATTCTCTTCGTTAAGCTTTTTTTCTTGGATATCTTGATTGGGGTAATGTTTATGATCTTATTGTACTGGATCCATTTTTATATTGTCAAGCTAGACGACCCTTTATTGGATGATAGTCCATTTATGATTTTTTTATTGGCAGTGGTGATTGCTCCTTTAATCGAAGAATTAGTTTTTCGACTTCCGCTTAAGTATGAAAGAAATTATTTTGCTCAAATCCTCGATACTTATTTTAATGATTGGATCAAGGATAGGTGGGGCTGTATTTTTAAATATTTCCTCTATTTCATGGTGTTAGCTTTTGGTTTGATTCATTTGTCAAACTTCAATAATAACGAATCTATTTTCTATATTTTAGGTCCGATCATTGTTGGGAGCCAATTAGTGGGTGGGCTGTTGATTAGTTATGTCCGTATTAAATTAGGCTTTCTTTGGGGAGTTTTGCAACATAGTTTGTTCAACTTCGTAGGTGTTGTGTTTGTGATGTTATTTTTTCATAATCAAGATGTCATTGATCTTTCAACTCCTAGATACAACTTACAAGTTATTGAGTTGATGTACATACATAAAGAGGATTCCAATTATTCATCAGATTTTGAAAACAATATTATATATTCTATTGAAGCTGAGAATGTCAGCCTTCAAAGAGTTATTAATAATTGGAGTGTTGAGCAAGAACAGCTATATGATGATATGTGGGTAGACTTTCATTTTGAATGTAAAGAAGGTATTGATTCTAAAGAATTAATAGAAATATTGAAAGAGAAGATTAAATTTGAAGAATAAGAAATCATTCTTATTTTAGTTATTGAGCATGATGCTTTCATGTTAGTTTGGAATAGTGATGATGATTATAAAAGATAAAAAATATACAAATGATACTCGACCTTATAGCCTTAGACAATAGTGCCAAAGTATGGATCTATCAAGCGGATAGAGAATTCAGTTATGACGAACTGGATGAGATTCGGCCTATGATATTTGATTTTCTGGATCAATGGACGAGCCATCAAAATATGCTAATGACCTATGGAAATGTATTTCATAGAAGGTTCTTAGCGTTATTTGTTGATGAATCCTTAGCGGGTGCAAGTGGTTGTTCAATTGATACTTCTGTAAGATTTGTAAAGGATTTAGAAGCCAAGTTTAATGTATCTCTCATGGGGCGTGATCAAGTCGCCTATATGATCGATGAAGAGATTAGTATTATACCATTAATAGAATTGGGCGCATCAGTAAAAGACGGCAAACTCAAAGAAGATACTTTCGTCTTCGATAATCTAGTGAAAAACAAAGATGCCTTTCTCAAAGAATGGTGCAAGCCGATGAATGAAAGCTGGCATAAGAGATTTATGTAACTACGTCGCCCTTGAGACTCCCAAGCTCGCAGAGACTGGTAAGCTCAAGGAATTTCAGATTTATAATTTATTCTGAAATATTTTTAGCCTGTCAATCAGAGTCCACGTGTTTGCGATGCGAGCCACATTCTACTTGCACAACGTGCGTTTTCTACGAAAGTCGTCACTTGATAGCTAGCGTTCCTAAGGGTCTAAAAAACAAAATCCACCTGATATTTAAATCAGAGTGGATTTTATTAATTAGGGAAATTCTACTAAGTAGTTAGAGTATAATTAATCAAAGTATCTTATTATGCGACTTATGTTAATTTTCATTGGAGTAAAATAATTGAATAGTAACCTTACCATGATTTCCGTTCGCACCGGCTGTTGCAGGTTCACTATAGGATTCAGCAACAATGCAAGATACTTGATTGCCAAATCCCTGTCCTCCGTTACCTCCGAAATTAGAATTAGTGTCATTTATGCTGTAGACCTCATGCCAATTTTGCTGAGCGCCTTCAAAGTATGTAAGACTCGATTTGTATCGATAGTTGTCCGGTCCACAATAGTCAGAAATTAAATTATAAGTTTCGTGTACGCAATCAGCTCCATTATATCCATCGCCATTGTTTATGATTTCAAATCCTGTAGAGTTAGATGATCCACCAGCTCCACCAATTCCACCTGGTGCAACTCCTGTACTAGAGTTGGCACTGGAGCCAGCAGTACCACCTCCACCACCAGTTACAGATACAATTGTAAGATTGTTACTATTAGTAACACTCGTAGTGCCACCATCAGTACCATCATTACCTATGCTCCCAGATAATCCTCTTTCCCCAACTACTATCGTGTAAGTATCTCCAGGAATGATAGAAACGTTTTTTTTCATTTGATACCATTGACCTCCGGAGCCACCATTACTGCTCCCAAGATTAATAGTTTCACAATTAGTAATTGTTCCGCTTGGCTGGGCACCGCCACCACCGCCACCACCAGAACTTCCTTTGACAGTAAATACTGCATGGTAGTAGTCTTCTGGGCAAGTCCATGTATAGGTTCCAGGAGTGGAGAATGTAACTGTCTCTTGCACTCCGTAGTTCGGTTTGATCCAAATCAGATTTCCGTTCGGTGCTGCCATGAGTACTTCACCTACAGCAGGCGCTTCATCTGGTAAGACATATTTGTTTTCGACTTCTATCTTTCCGTTTACAACTAGAGCAGGCTCGTTAGCTCCAGTGGCTGGGGTTGTACCGATGGCAACATTGGCATTCAATTGTAATAGATCGTTATCAAATTCTCCATAAATCAGTGCATCAGTAGATCCTGCAGAAGTATTTTCAATATATAATTTATCAGAGCCTATTTCATTTTCACCTGCTTGCCTTCCTATAAATACATTATCGTCACCTAAGGCATTATATCCAGCCTTAAACCCTAGGGCTATATTGTAACTCCCTTGTACATTAGAGTAAAGAGAAACGGAACCCAAGGCAATGTTTCGAGTCCCTGAGTTATTAGAGAATTGAGACTGATAACCATATGCGATATTACCGTTTCCAGTTGTATTATATGTTAATGCTTGAATGCCAGTAGCAATGTTACCATTTCCACTTCTGTTATTAACCAAGGTTTGATATCCATTCGCTATATTATCTATTCCGATTATGTTGGATTTAAGAGCTTGATATCCGTTGGCTATATTATTATTGTTATTTGGCCATTCTATTCTAGTTCGTCCTACAGAGTCGCTGATAATTCTTAGTTTCTCTTGGCCTTTGATATCCATACGTATGATGTCGTCATCTGCAGTTTCTTCTACTTGAATCTTGGTATCTCCATCTGCATCAGTCCATCCATCTCGCATGATTACTTGGGCATTAAGTCTCAGTAAGTCGTTATCAAATTCTCCATAGATCAATGCAGCGGTAGAGTCAGCATTAGAGCTTTCGATATAGAGTTTTTCTGATCCAGTTTCGTAGAATCCTGATTCGGCCCCAATCATAATATTTTTGTATCCGAAAGTATTGAATCCAGCACGATACCCCAATGCTATATTATCGGAGCCTGTGCTATTATTGCCGAGGGCATAGTAGCCTTGGGCGATATTATTATTTCCAGATGAGTTATACCCTAGAGCACTATAGCCCTGTGCTATATTGTGCGCACCAGTGGAATTGCCAGAGAGGGCATATGTTCCATGAGCTATATTTCCATTACCAGTTGTATTAGACGTAAGAGAACTGAATCCGAAAGCGAGGTTGTTAAATCCTGTGACATTAGACCTAAGGGCAAAAGTACCTAGAGCAATATTCCATCCTCCTGTGGTATTATTTTCTAGCGTATTCAGTCCGTTAGCAATATTATTTTTTCCAAATGTATTAGCAGCTAGAGCATTTAAACCATTTGCTATGTTTCCTCTGTTGTCTGGCCACTCTATTCTAGTTCTACCTGACGAGTCACTGATTATACTTAGCCGCTCAGCGCCCTTTATATCCATACGGATAATGTCTTCGTCTGCAGTTTTCTCTACTTGTATTTTGGTATCTCCGTCAGCATCTGCGATTTCGTTTTGTACCACTGTGCCCAATTTTTGCCATTCCGTTCCATTGTAAAAGTAAAAGCCATTATCACTAGGCTGGTAGACCATAAGACCAGTAGCAGGAGATGCTACAGATGAGGTTTCTACTCGTGGAATGAGTAACCCCTTATCAGTTGCGTTTATGTCTAGCGCTGCACTAGGTTCAGGAGATTCTGTATTGATGCCTACTTGCGTGTATGATGTGTGTACTGAACATACTAAAGCGATGAATAGAATTACATTTTTCATTATGCGTGTTTTTTCAATATGATTAAGTTATAAGGTAAAATGATACAGTCACAATATGTGATTAAGTCATTAAGTCTTTAACTAGCGATTTATTGGTTCTAGATACTGTCACGTAGGCGCCTGATGACATTCTGATGAGTGAATCTTTAATATTATATATAGCCATGTGCCTCATATTTGCTATGTAAGATTTATGCGTTCTTATAAAAGTATTATCAAGATCTTCTAAAAGGCCTTTGAGCGTTTTGGAAATCAGCAAACGTTCATGATTGATCAAGTGTATATGACAATAATTACTATCAGCTTTTATATATTCGATATGCTCAAAATTAATCAGTCGAATGCAACCATCTTGATGGACAACTAGGCGTTGTAATTTATTGAAAGAAGGCTTTTGACCGTTTGGCAGTTGGTTGTTGATATTTAATTTTCGAATGATCATTTAGTGTTTTAATTGCTAGAATAATATGCTATTAAATAGGGGTTTATATTATGTTCTTGGATTTAATGAATAATCACAAAACAAATCTCCGATTAATGCGCACCTTGCATCTGCACTAGTTTGTTATTCTACTGGATTTATCAACCATAACGCATAGAAATACTAGCACAAAATTTACATTATGATTGTACGATATGTGCTAAAGTGTTGTTTTCTAGTTAGTTGCGATGGTCTCTTGGCGATTTGCCAAATTCTTTGTGAAAGGCTCTAGAGAAGTAATTAGGATCACTAAATCCTACGCTATAGGCAATCTCTGAGATAGACAAATCGCTCTCTCGTACGAGCTTTTTACCCATTAAGAGACGCTGTCTGCGGATATAGGTTGATGGGGTTTGACCAGTGAGCGCTTTTAGTTTTCTATAGACTTGTGTAGTACTCATATGTACTGCTTGAGCCAATTCCGATACGCCAAATTCATTATTGCTAATATGCTCTTCGATAGTCTCATTGATTTTGAGTAGGAAAGGCTCTTGGGCTAAGATGATAGGTTCATCCGACTTCTGGTGGGCGTCGATATTGATATAGTCCTGTATCTGCTGTCGTATAGCTACTAATTTTTTTAGTCTCACCATTAGTTCAGCTTTGTTAAACGGCTTAGTGAGGTAGGCATCAGCACCATGTTGTAGTCCTGCCAATTTAGCTTCTTCGCCTGCTTTAGCAGTTAGTAATATGATAGGTATATGGCTAGTCCGTTTATCTTCTTTTAGTGTTTTGCAGACTTCATATCCGTCCTTTATGGGCATCATCACATCACTGATAATAATGTCTGGTATAGCTTCTATTGCTTTCTCTATTCCCAATGCTCCATTCTTGGCACTGAGTATCTGATAGTCCTTATCTAGTATCGATTTGAGATATAGTATAATGTCTGGATTATCTTCTATGATCAGTAGGGTAGGATCGTGACTTATATGTTGCTCCTCTTTATTTGCAGGAGTTGGTATTAGATCAGCTTTATCTACAGTAGTTTTTGACTTTTCAGTTTGAACGGTAATTTCACTTAGTACCGCTTTGTTTTCTATTGGTAACCAGATCGTAAATTCTGTAAGTGCACTACTATTATTGATGTTTTGATCTGCAGGCGTACTCGATACTTCTATTTTGCCATCCATGATTTGGACTAGTTCATGAGTTAGAGAGAGTCCGATACCAGTTCCCTCTCCTTTACGAGTGCTAGAGTTATCTGCTTGGTAAAATCTATCAAATAGATGTGGGATGACTTCGGCTGAGATACCAATCCCTGTGTCTTGTACTTTTATTCTTAGATGCTTTTTATCTTGGGCGATTACTTTACTGAGATGCACGATTATTTTACCGTCTTCATTGGTGAATTTGATGGCATTGGACAATAGGTTGTAGAGTATATGCTGAATCTTAATCTCATCAAAATCCATAATTACCTCTGGCTCTTCAGAATAGAATGTAAGCCTGATCCCTTTATCCGTAGCCATCGAATAGAATGATTCTGTAAGATATCTGAGATAAGAGACTATATCCGATTGTATGTTATTGATGTTTAGATTTTTGGCATCCGCTTTAGATAAGTCTAGCAGCTGATTGACGAGTCGTAATAGGTTTTTACTATTTCGCTGAATCAGATTTTTTTCTTTAGGGTGATTTCTAATATTGTCTACCATACCCATGATCACCGTGAGCGGCGTACGAAATTCGTGAGTGATATTAGTAAACAATCTTCCTTTAAGTTCATCTAGTTCTTTGAGTCTTTTTGCTTCAGCTTGTTCTTGTTCTTGGCGAATCTTAGTTTTCTCTAATCGATAGTAATGCTGCGATATGAAGAAGGCGAGCATCGCAAGCACTACTAAGCAAAGCAGGTAAAACCACCAAGATCGATACCACGCTTCCTTGACTGTGATAGAAATTTCAAGAGGTTCACTACTCCATATTCCATTACCAGTATTTGCTCTTAGTTTCAAGTTATAATCTCCTGCGGGTAGGCTGGTATAAGTAACCGTATTGGAGCTTATTGGTGCTGACCAGTCAGTATCATATCCTTCTAACCAATGCGAATATTGATGATCTTTAGGACTATCAAAATTCAAAAATGAAAATTGTAGGTTGAGTAATTTATCATTATGACTTAATACTATGGCTTGTGTTTTATCTGAGGTAAAATAATTATATATATGCACCGAATCCAATGCACCGTCCAAGGTAGAGTAAGACTCTAGTCGAATAGGTTTTTTTGTTGTATTTTGAATGTTTTCTTTGTAATTAGATATCAATGAGTCTGGATGGAAGATATAGAGTCCGTTAAACGTTCCCATGGCTAGTTTACCATTGGTAAGTAGTTTGAAGTTTCTAATTCCTTCTCCTACATCGAGGCCATCGTTAGCAGAGAAATGAATGATCTCTCTTGTAGAAAAATTGTAATTGCTTAATCGTCTTCCATTGCCATACCAAGCAGAATTGCGATCTATATAAGTGGCATCTATGGTTTTCGTTTCAAGATATTCTGTAGATATATATTCTAGTACTTCATTGGTAGCTGTATTCAATATAGCCAATCCATTATGAATTTTTAGTCCTAACATACCTTCTTCTAAGTGCTGGACGTTTGAGCCTTTGCCGATTTTTAGATATAGAGAATCACCCTTATAAATTGCATTAGGATCTTGTTTAATGATAAGACCATTTTCTGCATTAATTTTATAAAGACCATTATAATTAATCGCCCAGAGATTGCCTTTGTCATCTTCTGTCATCGAACTGGTCGAGAGGGTTTTGCCATTACTGTCAAAATATTCTCCAGTATAGCTTAGCGTATTGGGATCGATTTTAGCAAATAGTGGATTGTAGTCTTCGTCCCTATAGCCACTGAGCCATAGCGTTCCATCCGACTGCTGGAATATTTTTTCTATTCTTTTAAAATCATAGAGACGCTTCTTGTTTTTGAAGTCTTCGTCTAAGGTGTAGACTCTATTCCAAATAGATAATAGCCGGACAGAGTCATTAATGAAGAAAGTTATTTTACTACTAATGTTTTCAGTAGGTAAGATTTCTATCTCATGATCATCATGATGCACTTTGAATAAAAAGCGTTGATCGGTAAAATATATATTCTCATTGTCGTCCTGTTGAATGGAAGAAACAATCGTCGCCTTGTGACCAAACTTACCGTATCTTTTCAAAGTTCGATTGATATGTGGTAGGTCTTTATATATTTGGTGATTCTCATTTTGTGTGTCTACTGCATATTTTTCGAATAGAGATTTTTTTTCAGTTATTTTGAATATGCCGCCTCTTTTTCTGCCCCATATATTTCCACTAGCATCTTCGATGAGTTGTATAATGTCTCCTTCTTGTCCTCCTAGATGATCTACTATTTCTTTTCCGAAAAATGTTAATCGGTTTCTGTCTTCTTCGTATAGATAAAGATTAGAATCTTCTCCGCCTAGCCAAAGTCTATTTTTACTATCTCTGTATATCGTCTTTAGTCTAACCCGTTGATTATAATTCATACATAGATTATGTACATCTACCTGATCACTAATTGGGTGACGTTCAAATTGTCTTGTGGTTCTATTCAGCAATTCGACTTGGTCTTTATAAATCCTCCATACTCCATTGGAATTATCTATTTTGAATAGACTACAATCATAGTTCTTTGTGAGATCTTCAGAATCTACCAGGTCTAACGTTTCGCTTTTACCTTCATTATTTAGAATGTTGATTCCATAATTTTCATAGAGAAAATGTAGTTTTCCACCCACATCTTTTATGCCGTAGGTATATTGGGGTTTAACCTTGCTATACTTGTCATCTAAGTCGTAAGCTAATTTGAATTCTCCATCCTTATTGTATTTGTATAATTGAGACTTATTTTTGCCTGAGTGTGTAATGAATAGCCAAATGTCACCGTTGTCGTCTTGGTACGAGTAATCATAGGTATATCCAACAGGTAATTTCCAGAGTGTCTCATAAGTCTCATCTGATGGATTGAATAAATATACCTCAGTACCATGAGATATAAGTAGCTTATTATCGATGAAGATTACTTGGCCCTTGTAGTTGCCATCTAATTGTAAGGGGAAGTAGCTTTTATACAATTGGCCTCCATAGTATTTGATAACTTCTAATTCGTCTTTGTAAATACCTATAGTCCATGGATATCCGAGACGGTCAAATCCAAAAGCATCAACTGATTTATCTAATGGATATTCGATTTTAAATCTATCGACTTGTGCAGATAATATATCTGGACTAAAAAATATCGCAAAAGCAAATAGTATAATATGTAAAATGTTTCTTAACAAAGTCTAGTAGGGGCTAGGTTGCTGAGCTTAAATATACTTTTTCTTTCTAAATTAAAAGTGCATTCGACTTTGACTGGTCGAATGCACGAAAAATATTTTATTGTTATAGGTAATATCTTCTTTAATTACAATAAGTTCTTAAATCTAGGTCTTCTCGGAGCCACATCACCCAGTCTTGCTTTTTTATCCTTCTCATAAGCAGAGTAGTTACCTTCAAAGAATCTTACCTCACCCTCATCCTCATAAGAGAGTATATGAGTGGCTAATCTATCGATAAACCATCTATCGTGACTAATCACTAATACACAACCAGCGAAGTTTTCGATCGCTTCCTCTAATGCTCTCAATGTATTGACATCTATATCGTTAGTAGGCTCATCCAGTAGGATTACATTCCCTCCTTCCTTTAGAGTGATAGCAAGATGTAATCGGTTACGCTCTCCACCGGATAGTACACCTACTTTCTTTTGTTGATCTCCACCTGCAAAGTTGAATTTACTAATATAGGCACGAACATTCATATCCTTACCTTGTACTTGCATCAGATCTTGACCGTCACCAACTACTTCAAATATCGTCTTTTCTGGTTTTAGCGATTCGTGTGACTGATCTACGTATGCAAGCTGTACAGTTTCACCTACAGTTACACTTCCGCTATCCGGCTTTTCTTCACCCATAATCATTCGAAATAGGGTAGACTTACCTACACCGTTAGGACCTACGATTCCAACAATTGCATTCTTAGGGATCGACATATTTAATCCATCAATAAGGACTCTATTATCAAAAGATTTTACTAAGTCTTTAATCTCGATTACGGTATCTCCCAAACGTGGTCCAGGTGGTATGATGAGCTCTAGTTTAGCTTCTTTCTCTTTCTGTTCGGCATTATTTAACGCATCGTAGGCATTCAAACGCGCCTTACCTTTAGTCTGTTGACCTTTAGCTTTTGATCTTACCCATTCGAGCTCACGCTTGAGGGCTTTTTGTCTCTTACTAGCTGCTTTCTCTTCGTTAGCCATACGATTGGACTTCTGCTCTAGCCATGTACTATAGTTTCCTTCCCATGGGATACCTTCTCCACGATCAAGCTCTAATATCCAACCAGCGACATTGTCAAGGAAGTACCTATCGTGAGTTACTGCTATGACTGTACCTGGAAAAGATTTGAGAAATTGCTCAAGCCAATGCACACTCTCGGCATCCAAGTGGTTAGTAGGCTCATCGAGTAGTAAGATATCTGGCTTACTCAGTAGTAATCTACAAAGCGCGACTCTACGACGCTCTCCCCCAGATAGGTTTTTTACTTCTGCATCATCAGGTGGACATCTCAGTGCCTCCATTGCTACATCTAAGGTGTGGTCAACGTCCCAGCCGCCTACATGATCCATTTTCTCTAAGAGTTCACCTTGCTCATTGATGACTTTCATCATTTCATCGTCAGACATAGGCTCTGCTAACTTAGCGGATACCGCCTCATACGCATTGACGACATCCATGATCTCTTTGAGACCTTCTTGCACTACCTCTTTGACGGTTTTAGTTTCGTCTAGTACAGGCTCTTGGGCGAGATATCCGATCTTATATTCTTTGTCGAATGTGATCTTACCTTCGTAGTTGGTGTCTAGGCCAGCAATCAGCTTCAGTAAGCTTGATTTTCCTGATCCGTTGAGACCGAGTACACCTATCTTAGCTCCATAGTAGAATGAGAGCCATATATTATTGAGTACTTTCTTAGATGGTGGGAAGGTCTTACTGACGCCCTCCATTGCGAAGATTACTTTATTATCTGCCATTTATGTTTTGTTCTTTGATTTGTATTATTTGAATATATGCGAATATAAGGAAATGAGTAGACCCAATATAATACAAATGACATATCTATCTTCATAGATAAAGTCAATAAATAGGAATAATACTAGAATGGAAGATTGAGTTAAAATTGCATCCCTATACCAATGGCAAGCAATTGTTGCCAAGATTTGATTTTGTCTGATTCTGGAGTGGTATATTCTTCTCCTATTCCGTAATATAGATTGTACTGTGGAATGATACTCAGCCCATTATTTAGCATGAAGTTATAATGTACGCGGACTGTAGCTCCGTAACTTATGTCTTTATGAAATTCTGAGGCATCCAGGTTTACTTCGCCATATAGCAGATATCCAGGTTCATTCGTTTCAAACATTCCAGCACTATTGTTACTCATGGTGAAGTTTCCTTGTAGTCCAAAGCTGACATATACGTTTTGGATAATAAAGGTGAATGGATATATACCTAGATTAATAGAATTCTTTTCTAATGCAACGTTTGTGGACTGCATTATCCCTGGGCTAATGTTTTTAATAGTATTTACATTTCCCTTTACCTTGCTATAGCTCACGGTAATCCTACTAGCAATCCCATTCATATTAGGGTTGTCAAAACTAAAACCTACAGTATACCCTTTACCTGACTTGAATTCTGAATTGTCATTGCTGTCAAATATGTGGTTGGAATTGATTCCTCCAAAAAGCTCTATTTGTTGAGCTGATAGATGAATAGACAGTGATATAGAAAGGCAGAGTAGTATTAAATAGCGCATATTAGGTTTATTGGATGATGAAAGGTAAGCTTATGACCTTACGTCCACCATCGGTTACTCGTGCAAAATAAGAGCCTGAGTTTAGTTTATGTGTATGAGAGTATAGAAATGATAAATATTTGTCATCTCTGCTTATTTCTTTGAATCTATCAACCACTTGCCCATTCGAATTAATGATCTCACAAATTGGACTATTTTTTCTTGAATCGTACTCTATTTCTAATGTTATATGACTTGACGATGGGTTAGGGTAGACTGTCGCATATGTAATGGCATTATCGATAGTGGTGATCGATACATTAAGTTTAGTAATAGCAAGTTGTTGGTTTGCTTCTACATCATAATAGGATTGTATGGATCCATCTTGCCACTCTATGATGAGACTATCGATAAGTTCTGTTGTGCCCAGTCCAAAATGCGCATTCATCGGATCTTGTGATGTATAGTTTGAGCCACATCTAATTTCTCTCAGTTGTGTAAGAGCATGGGTATGAACGCTGACTTTTGCACCTAAGGCCATTCGATTGACCTCTGGTTCAGTTAGGCTTACGGTCAGATAATTGTTATCATTATTTAAGTTGTTACGCCAGAGAGATACGGCTCCATTAATATTAGTAATAAATACGTCTAAATCACCATCCAAATCATAATCGAAAGCAGATAATCCTCGTCCTTGTAAAGAGTCTAAGAGTCCAGTTGTCTTTGTAATATCTTCAAAATATTCACTTTCTCGAGAAATAAAAACTCGGGTGTGATCTTTCTGAAATTGATCATTGTTATAAGGCCAACCATTAGTGGCGATGAGATCGAGATATCCATCATTGTCTAAATCTGAAAAGGATGTTCCCCATCCCCAGTCCGTATTATTTACGCCTCGGATCTCTGCTTCTTCAGTAAATATTCCGTTGCCATCGTTGACATATAATTTGTTGCCGGAAGTGCCCCAATTACCTTCTATTATACCATCGTTATCATATATGTTGGTCATATACCAATCCATATCTCCATCATTATCAAAGTCGGCTACAGTAGATCCCATTCCATTTTCATCGGTTAAGACATTAAGTGTATCGAGTTCGAATCTTTCCCCACCTTTATTGATCCATATTTGACTTGTTCCAAAATCTGAAGCGGCCAATAGATCTGGCCAATCATCACCATTGATATCAGAGAAATTAGTAGCGTGGAAATTTTCAACATTTACAAATGGATTGTAAAATTGTAAGAGACTGTCTACATTGCTGAAGCTTCCATCTCCATTGTTTTTCCAAAAATGATTTTCTTGAAAATTTTCTAACCAATGTGACATAAACAAATCTTGGTAACCATCCTTGTTATAATCCATAGAGGTGATGGTAAACGTATTTTCAAAATTCAATATTTGGAATTCCGGTCTTTCCATTTTGCTAAAGCTAAGATCTCCATTATTTACAAATATGATCGGTGGCTTACCAAAATGACTGCCTATAATAAGATCAATAAATTCATCTTGATTGTAATCAAAAAATAAAGGACCAGAACCATAAAATGGAAAAGCATTATCTCCAGTAAATCCTTCTATTTCGCTGAACGTACCGTCACCATTATTATGAACCATGACTCCACTTTGTTCATCTCCTAAGGTGAAAAATAGATCTAAGAATCCATCATTGTCGATGTCTCCAGTAGCAGAGCCTCCTCCTATTACAAATGCCATTGGTGGGACAGAAGATGTATAGTTATGGACATAGTCAAGTCCAGCATCGATACTAACATTAGTAAAACTGAGTGTTTGTGCTAATGCGCTAGTGCTGAGCAGTAAGGCTACTATAATGATTTGAATTCTTGTAGAATGATATCGTGATTTGAGCATACGGCATGTAAGATAAATATTATTTGTAGATGTAATACGCTCTTCCAAGGATGTTTTGCGAGAAACAAAAAAGCCACTAATCCTTTGATTAGTGGCTGAGGTATTAAACTTAAGGTAATTACTGACACATATTTAATCTTCATTCTATTATGGTAAGAGTACAGTATCTATTACATGTACTACGCCATTATATGATTGTATATCAGTAGCGATTATATTTGATGGTTCACCTGCACCTTCTTTTATTTGTGCTCCATTAGTAAGGTCTATCGTTAAGTCAGACCCTTGGAAAGTAGTAACAGATTGCTCATCTGTCAATGTCTCAGCTAGTACGTTAGCTCCTGCGATTACGTGGTAACTAAGTACATCTTGTAAGGTTTGATCATCTACATCATCTAGACTGTCTGCATCTAAAAAACCTAGTAGTTTTACGAATGCTGCATTATTAGGAGCAAATACTGTAAATGGCGCATTCGCAGAACCACCTAATATATCAGTAAAAGTAGAACCAAATGATGGTCTAGTTAACGCTTGAACCAATATAGAAAGATCAGGATTAGTAATAGCAAACGTAACAATTGTAGGAAGGTCAATCACGGTGTCGACGATATGCACTGTTCCATTAGTTGCTGAAACGTCGGCAGTAGTTACTGTACTTTGTCCATTGATCGTTACGGCTCCATCTGTATCAATGTATAGATTTACGTTATTCATTGTTGTAGCTTCTGTAGCGAGATTAGAGTAATATCCTGTTGATAAATCTGTAGATTTTACATCGCCAGCGACTACATGGTTTAGTAAAATTTGGGTTAGAACATCAGTAGGTACGTCATCTAAATTTGCAAATCCTTTAGCGGTTAAGAATGCACCGAAAGCATCATTGCCAGGAGCAAAAACAGTATACATATCTGTACCATTTAACACTGCAGTAAGTGATGTTTTTTCTAATGCAGCTAAAAGTGATGTGAAATTATCATTGTCTTGAACAATTTCTGCAATTGTCATTTCTACTGGTGGATCTACTACTGGATCATCATCGCCGCAAGATGACATTGTAAACATCATCGATCCAAACATAAGAAGAGCTAAAAGGTATTGATTGATTTTCATAGTAATTGAGTATTAAATTTTTGAATAATTGTTTTAATACTCTCTTATATGCGAGAAGAAACAGAAGGGTTGCCTAGGTATGAAATATTTTCTCTATTTATTTTATGTTGAGAATTCGTTGACTATTTATTAGTTGTCCATCATCATGGATTTTAATAATATATACGCCACTTGGTAGATGACTTATGTCAATGATTTGATCTATTTTTATAGATTGTCTCAAAAGTATTTTACCCGCATTGTCATATATTTCTAAACCTATTTTTTGTGACTGTAATTGATCGCCAATTATCTTTAATTTTCCTGCGGATGGATTGGGGTAGATTTCTGCTCTGGTTTGTAGTTTTTCAGTATTACATGTAAGAGTAGCTGTACCTTTATGTACAATACGGTATTCCGTATCATTTTTGCTGAAGTTGTAGATAGCTACATATAAGATATCGCCAGCATTGACAATTACAGGCGCTACATAGTTATCGTCAAAGTAATCGCATCCAGAATATTCATAAGTATCAGTAGATGTATCGCTTAGTCCTGTAGTACCCATACATCTTGGATTATCATCTGATCCGGAGAGCATACATCTAATATTGGTCAAAGAATTACAGTCTCCCTTACTGCTAAATACGTAAAAGTCAAGATCTGTATGCATCGAGTTGGGGTAGAGTGTGAATCGAAAGTCTCCAGCACTGGCAAATTCGTATCTCAACCAATTAGCACCTTCATACAAGGTTGAAATGGATAAATTGTCTAAGCCACAGACTTCATCGACAATATCATTGATTTCGGTAGTGATCTTATGACTTGTAAGAGGAATGGTTGCTAACTCACATACTTGAATTGGATTTTCACAAGAGCTTGGAAGCTGAGCTATAGACTGGTTACCTACAGTCCAAAGTAAAGCGGTGACATATAATACGTATTTTGGCATCTAGACTCTATATAGTTAAATGTTATTAAGTGTTAGGTTTGGTCACTTAGCAGTGTAATTATAAGTAAGTGTATTGAAGGCACATAATAATGTCCAGAAGATTATAAATGATTGATAATGAAAAAAATAAGAGCAGTATTGTTTATCGTATTAATGCCATTTATAATTCGGGTAGACGCAAGGTAATTAGTTTGACCAAATCGGAAAATAGTTTTGTTAGATGTCGTTAGTTTAATTGCTGGTATTTATTATTTTCAAATATTAGATTCTAAAGGTGTTATCACTCAAGGTAGGTTTATGAAGGGTTATTCTATAGATTTGTGAGCAATAAGTATGATCGTCAATATCAGATATTTTTTGTAATTTGTATAAGAAATAATATTCAGATAAATCCAATGCCATGAATGCACATGCCCCTTTAGTCACATTTCGAATTTTATTTTCACTTCTATTTCTAGGTTTGCATCTTGTATCCAATGCTCAAAATGTTGAACTAAGGTCTCAAGCTGATGTAGATGCATTTGATCCATTGACTACCGAAATAAATGGAACATTGCTGTTGGGAGATCAAGGTTCTAATACTTCTAATATTGTAGACATAAGTAATTTGTCCAATATAGAACGCGTGTATGGCGATCTAATTATATCTAGAAATGTGAATCTCTTAGATATAGACGAGCTCAATAATATTACCAGAATAGGAGGTTACTTATCAGTGACTACTAATGAAAATCTTAAGAATATCGATGGCTTAAGTAATTTGTTTAGAATGGGATTGGAAAAAGACTTAATAATATATGAAAATTCTAGCCTTGAAAATATTGATGGATTAAGTAACTTAAAAGCAGATGTTGGTATTCTCCGTATTTTTAACAACTCCACTTTGGCTAATCTTAATGGTCTGAAGAGTATTGAAAAAATACAATCTGTAGAAATAGAATATAATGATGGACTAGTTAGTTTAAGCGGCTTTGAAGGTTTGTCTATAATAAGTGGGAATACTAGAATCAGAAGCAATATTTATCTTGAGACCATTACTGGTTTTAATAATGTAAAAGAATTAGGAATATTTCAGATCTACGAAAATCCATCCTTGATCAATGTTGAAATGTATACAACGAGGGAAACCTTAAAGGGGGCATTATCGATTTTTCGTAATGATGCTTTGGAGGGTATTAACGGATTTGATTCGCTTCGTTACGTCAGCGGATCACTTTCGATTTCAAATAATGCTAATCTTATTTCCATTGACGGATTAAAGAATATCATTTCAGTAAGTAGAGATTTACAAATTAGTGGTAGTCGTGTTTTGACTAATGTAGACGCTCTAAGTAATCTCTCAAGTGTAGGTAATGTTATGCGGATTATATCTAATGAAAAGTTGAGTAATTGTTGTGCTATTAGAGATTTAGTTGAAGATAGTGAAATCGCAATTGGAGATACTTTATTTATTGATAACAATGCTTATGGCTGTGATACGATCCCTGAAATCCTTGAAATTAGTTGCGAGATGAGACTTAATTGTGCTATGTCACCACCATGTGTAGGAGGACAGAATGGAGCAATACACTTGTTTGTAGATAATTATACGTCTGTACCATTTAGTTATTCTTGGCATAAGCAAGAAGACAATACTATGGGAAGTGGTAGCTCGGAATCAGATAATTTCAACATTGATATGTTATCAGGCGGTACGTATGATATTACGGTGACTACACCTACACCAGATACGATAATAAAATCTAATGTAGTGTTATTAGAAACTGAAGGTTCGTTATTTGAAGTAATAGAAATTAATAGTCTTAACAGTTCTAATGGATTAAGTAACGGTAGTCTCTCTCTTACTGTAGATGGAGGAGTAGCGCCATATTCATATTCGTGGACTGGTCCTGAAGAAGGATCTCAATTAGGGATAAACACGGCTGATTATACTATTGGTGGATTGAGGTATGGTGAGTATACTATTGTCATAGAAGATGACGAAGGATCTATGGTTACGATAGAGGTTACATTGTTAGATGATGAAGTGCAAGTGATAGATTGCGAAGAGCCTTTGGATATAGTAATATTGAATGATGTCTCTACATCTGTGGATGCACTAGAGTACCGACAATCACAAAAGTTTTTCGTTGATTTCTTAAAATTTCTAAATATTGGGACAGGAGACAATGATAGTAGAGCTGCCATTATAGAGTGGGCGTATTCTCAAGATATAAAAATTCCGATAACTGGAGATATATCTGAGTTGGAATCCTATACTAATCTAACCCGATCTTTTGAAGGAGCTACAGCAGCACACGATGCTATGCAATATGCACAATTGTATCTTGATGAAAAAGCAAGACCTAATGCAACTAAGGTTTTAATCTTATCTACGGATGCGACAAGTGGACAAATCTCTTCTTCATTGTCTCAACTTGCAAATCAACTTAAGGATAATGGATATCACATAGTGACCATCGCAATTGATAATGCATATAACAGTCCTGCGGTTAGGGAACGACTTAGGGATATTGCTTCTTTTGATTTATTAGCTCCAGGTGCCACTTCTTATAATGATCTCGATAGTCAAGTGGCAGAGGATATAGCTGGAATATACTTATGTCCGATAGACCCAGGAAGTTCGGCTACGGCCTATTTTAATCGTGATGGAGAGATCGAAATTACAGAGATAAATGTAGTAGGGGATTGTCCATTCCCAGATTTTATAGAAGTGACTATAGATATTAGTGCATTGAGAGAGCTATCAGTTCCAGCGGGTACGCCTGTTACTTTTTATTCTAACGATCCTTTTTTATATAGCGCAATTCCTATTTTTACATGGTATGTACCCTGTGGTATTCTAGCGAACACTACAGAAACTTTTACGATTACGGTTCCTGTTGACGGACCTACCAATCTTTTTGCAATACTAAATGATGATGGCTTACTAAATCCACCTATCAGTTTTCCTATTACTTCTATAGAAGAATTAGCGTATTCAAATAATCAAGATAGTGCACAGATTTGTACGAATGGCATAGCTGCAATTCAAGCTTTCAAGTTTATTGACTTACCTGTGCCAGGTTGTGATACATTGGTTAATTATACGATTAATGTTTGTAATGTAAGTGAGATAAATGCATTCGGTGTTGTTGTTGAGGATAGACCTCCACCAGGCTTTGAATTAACTAATAGTGTTTTTATTGATAATGGTTGTGCGACAGCTGTTGATTTTCTATTCTATAATTTGCCAGCAGGTTGTTGTTTTTCGCTTTACTTGACTTACGATGCATCAGAAGCTGAGTCCGGTTTTTATGGAGACCAAGATGTCATTCTTAGTGGCCCTGATAATAATATCTATTATAATTTTGATGGTAGTACGACTACTGCAGAAGATGTTACAATAGATGGAACTATTGATTGTAATTCGCCTATTATAGAATTTAGTAAATCTGTCAACTTAGAGGAATCATGTGATGATGGCTTTGTAGAATTTACATTTACGATTAATAATGAAATGAATATTCCATTGAAGGGACTTACATTCAAAGATCTCCTTCCTGATCCATGTACTTGGATATTTATGCCTTATGGTGCAGAAGGTTTATCGATTGGGAATACAGAGCTAAATGGAAATGAAGCCATCTTTACTATTGATGAAGTGCAACCTAATACGATTGCTACTTTTCATATCGATGCTAGTCTCAATTCATGGGATGCTGATGGAGTTTTAAATAATACAGCTTCCCTAAGCAATGTTCCAGATGTGATCAATGGTGGTGTTACAACATTGTTCTCTAATACTACACAAACTGAAATCACTTCGTCTCCTAAGTTGATAATCCCAGATACGATCATAGTGGATCGGAGTAGTGAAGTCGTAAATTTGTCACCTCTGATTTCTACCGACGCGAATGTATTTTGGACTACCGACGGTGATGGGTATTTTTCAAATCCGACGATGGAAAATACTTCTTACTTTATTGGTGAACAAGATTTGATCATTGGTGAAGTAGGTTTATTTGTTTCGGCGATGTCAGACTGTAATGAAACGGGTGCTTCTGCAGTAATTAAAATTGTTGATTGTAGTCTAGAGGTTGAAATTGTAGAGATTGGTGACTGTAATGATATGGGTACACCTTTGGATGAAAGCGATGATGTTTACGAAGTTACTTTTGTGGTTTCATCAGATAATATTACTGAAGGAGATCAATTCTTTATGTCTGTAAATGATGATAGAGATACGTTATCGTATTTGACAGAACATACTATTGTTCTGATGGCAAATGGTATAGTTGATTTTCTCTCTTTTGAAAATCAAGATTCATGTTTTGTTTTTGTAGAACTATATCAAGAAGCGTGCGCAGATGCTTGCGTTACTATTGCAGAGGTAGAGGATTTAACTATTTATGATTGTAATGATAATGGTACTCCTCAAGATTCTACAGATGACTTTTACGGAGTTGAATTTACAATACAATCTGACAATGCTACTAGTGATCATACTTTTGTTACTTCTTATAAGAATGAAATTTATGGACCTTATGACTATGGAGATTTAGTTTCGATGACACTAGATGCCGATTTGTTTCTGGATTCTATTTGGGTGATCGATAGTAATATAGATACCTGTTCATTTTTGCTTTTTGCTAATCAAGAAAGTTGTTCTTCAGAAATACCTTGTACCAATGGACTCCAATGGCCGAAAGTATTTTTTCCGAATGGGATGGATGAATTAAATAGAAACTTTGGTCCATACAATCCTTGTGATTTGATTGTAAGTAATTACTCCCTCAAGATTTTTAATAGATGGGGCAACGAAGTTTTTGCTACGAATGATTATAGCATAGAATGGGATGGGAGGCATAATGAATCTGAAAGTGCAACGGCTGTTTATGTTTACGTGGCAGAGTATTCTCTCAACGGTGTTAGACAGCCGGTTAAAAAAGGAGATGTTACATTATTACGCGATTAAACTCTAGCAACTCACTATAAAGGCTATCAGTTAAGCTTTTGTATATTCTTCAATCATGAAGGCAGGATCTTGCTTAAGTAGATCCACCATAGTAGCATAGATGTCAGGTAGATAAGTTTTGAATGCTATAGGCTGCTCAAAGAAGGCCTCAATGCATACAGCAAACATTTCCATCATATTGTGACCACCATAGTTTTTGAGAAATAGATTTTGACCTTGTCTGATTATTTCCATTTTTTCAGCAGCGAGTTGTGCCCATTGCACCCATTCAAAGCGCTCAAAGAAATTAGTGAATATATCATGAAATCCATTTTCAGCTTCTAGTACGTGTGCCATTTCGTGAAGCGCTACATTTACCGCATCATCAGGCACCAAATATCCATGTTGTACATCTTCCCATGAAAAAAAAATAGTATTGGTATTATGATCGGTATGCCCTAGGAAAGGTTCGCCAAAGCCAGGGTACATATATCTACGCGGTAATACTACTACGTTAGTAAATTTAGTAGGAATATAATTATCTAGTCCTAAAGTTATCTTGATAATAGCACTGCCAATTACAACACGCATCTCTCTTGAGATGATCCGTATTTGCATAGATCCAAATGATAATACATTGAGTAGGCGGTATAATCTTAAACGAAATTTCTCCTTGAGTAATGGATCAAGCATCTGATAGTATGTAGAGTATGCCATCAAAATTTCGTGGTAATCAGCATCAATAGCTCTTGGAACTTTGCGATGAAATAATTTAAGAAAGTATATTTTCATTGAGGAGTAGTTATTCTAATCCCTCACAAAATGTGAAATAATCTATATAACTCCTAGTAATTGAACGTTTAATGCTATACTTTTCGTGCGATCACTTTGGATACTGACGTGATCTCTACAGAATTAAGTTGCCGAAGTTTACCTCATTATAGATTTGTATAGAGTGTATTTTTCTAAATCATCTACACCAATAATATCTACACCCAATGCTCTAAGTACATTCCATGCATGTTGGTTATTATCCACATTCCAAAAACGAATCATTCTGCCAGAATCATGTACTTGATCAATAAAGGATTTTAGTTTCTTTGCTTGTCTTTGAGTGATTTTTCGACATCCTTTCCATCCTGTGATATCTGTGATTTCAATACTTATAATAGGCATTTGTTTGATTGAGATATTACTTTTTATCAGTTCCTTGCGACCATCTATAAGTAGATCTTGAAAGGTGGACTGTTTAGACAATCCTTCTCTATCCACGTTTCCTGATAATAATATGGTTGCATCATTGAAAGTTTGTAATTGGCTTTTTCTTAAAAGGGCTATATGATCTATGATCTTTGGGTCGTCATCCTTAATGTCAAGCATTAAAGTAATATTGCGTCTTATATCATAAGGGTATTGACTTAAAGGAGTTATATACATTTCTAGCAAAGTCGGCGCCTGATCAATCTCATCTTCGTCATGACAAACTACGAGCGAACTATCACGTAGATATATGTCAGCTTCTATAATCTCATAACCGAGAGCGAGTGCATGATGTAGAGGAATATTTTGCTTGTAATCATTGTGCGATAATAAGATTTGTCCTCTTAATAGGAGAGGGCTGAATATCAAAACTAGCAGTGCGATTCTAATTATCATGTTCTCTTAATCTATGATATCATGCATATCTACATAAACGATTTCTAGCATCCCATCTCTTGTTTCAATATCCCATTCTAAGTCAAATAACTCATTAGGATATGATTTGCCATTAGTTTTTTTCATGCCAGTCAACTTACCTAATTTGTCTATGGTCAATAATACATCGAGACAATTAGCTGAATTCCTGAAGTTGACCAACATGAATGTTCTATTGTCAATTTCATGAAAAGATTTGAAAAAGTAACGGAAATTTTCAGGCTTACTCACTCTAAGTATTGTATATAGTTCTTGGATAGAATACCCATCGCTACCAAATTCCATTTGTGTCTTAGTACTATCGCAAATTGGTGGTGTATCAAAGTAATGCTTTGGATAATCACAAGAGTAGACGCAAAGTAGGACTAGAATGAATAGAATAGATTGTTTCATGTAGCTTCCTTTAAAGTATTATAGAGTGCTAAAAATTCTTTCTTTTACCATACTATTGATGCGCCTCTTATATTCGGATTCTTTAGATAAGTAGATGTTCAGTTCTTCTGTCGTGAATAATCCTATCACCATGCCTGTAAGCTCCTGTTTGATTTTGTTGTCCTTGAGTATTACTTTTTCCAAAAAACGCTCTTTCTCTATCGTGATAAGACTTCCAAACTTACTATTTCTGTTTAAAGCTTTAGATATACTATATTGAACGATTAAATCATTTTGATATTTTAAGATAGGACGAATTACTTCATTTTGAAATATTTCAATATCAGACATATCATTCATCGTTTTGATGGTATGTATCTGTGGTCGTAGTGCAGTGATAGATTCGTTTCTCATCATTATTATGATACTGTTTTTGTTTTACCTTTGGCCCATACGTTAGTCAGCATTCCGCCGATAATTAATACAATGCCCATTAGTGGTAATAGTTCATACGTTTCGTCGAACATAAAGTATCCCATGATCATAGCAAAGATCAGTTCCATATATTTAAAAGGAGCCAAGACGCTTGTTTCTTCTGTTTGGAAGGCTCTAGTCATATAGATTTGACCAATAAGTCCTGCTACTCCAATCCCACATACAGGAAGCCATTCTTCGCCTATAGGCATCTTCCAGTAATGAATAAAGCAAATGCTTAAAAGTAAAGCGCATATCATAAAGTAATTGATGATGGTTAAGAAGTGTTCTTTATCACTGAGATATCTGATTAAGACAAAAACACCACCCACTAAAATAGCTGATGCGAGTAAAAGTCCTAGACTGATAAAATCTATTCGAAGGTCAAAGCCTTTTAAAACAATTACTCCAGTAAATGCAACGACAAAACTTAACCACTGAATCCAATTTACCTTTTCTTTGAGATAATGGTATGCTAGTATAGCACCGAATATAGGACCTAAATACCTTATTGATATAGCGGAGCCTAATGGTATACGCTGTACAGCTATAAAGAAGAAAGCTAATGATAGTACACCTATTACGCCTCTAGTGATTAAAGGCTTGAAATGAGAGCCTTTGACTGATATGCCACTATACAGCATGTAGGGAAAAATAAAAATCCATGTACCTAATGCTCTGAAGAAAACAACTTGCATGGGATGGAAATCAGACAGCTCTTTTGCCATAACGTTCATAAAAGCAAAGGCTAGTGTAGCAAATAAGATGTATCGAATACCTTGAGACATATAATGTATTGATGTGTAAAGATAGCTTTAGTTAGCTTATCTCATATGTCCGACTATATTTAATTTCTTCTTGACCAGAATGTACTAGAAGACCATCTTTTTTCTTGTTGGTAATAGTTTTTTTTAGTTTGCAGATATTGCATAAAATGATTTTGAAGATCTTTTTGGTATTGGACAGATGTGAGGTTACTATTTACTTTTAGTTGGGTGGAGACAAGATTTGCAGCATGGCAGCCAGAAGTCATAGCAAAGCCGATTCCCATAGATGAGATAGGATCAAATGATACTGCAGCATCACCGATGGCGATGAAATTTGCTTTTTGTGAGGTATTAGTAATTTTAGATCCAGCATCACGAACATATAATTTGGGCGATTTTGAAATCATTCCAGAGACGATATGTTTGAGGTGTTTAGTTTCTGCTAATGCAGTATTCCAGTTGGCAGTTTCGCTTAGTTTATGCTCTGATATTATATCTGCATCAGTAAAAAGGGTGACAGCGATAGTGTTGTTGGGTAATTGGCTTGTGTACCACCAACCGTATTCGATAGTTTCTATTATTTGCCGATGAGGTATTTTTTGATTGGTATTGGCTTGAAGAAAAGTGCCAACACCAATTAGCTTATCTATTGTGGTGGTGGGAATTCCTACTTGACGACACACATTACTTTTTCTCCCTGTAGCATCTATAAGGTATTTGCAATTGATATTTATTTCACCATGCTCTGTATGGGTAGCTTTAATAGACCAATGGTTATCATCTGTTTGTTCATAGTTTTTACAACTCATTCTCGGTACCACTTTTCCTCCAAGATCTACGACTTTTTTTAATAGCATAAAGTCGAATTCTTGTCTATCCAATTGATAACTCTCATTTTCTGTTGTAAATATAGAATCGTTACGAGAGGGTAGATCAGAGCCCCAATAGGAGGTACTGCTGTAACTAGGTACAGTGCATTGATCTATTACTTCTTTTCTATCTAATTTGAGGTAATCAGTCAAGTCTAATACACTGGCCGAAACATGTTCTCCCACTTTAGTAGTACTCAGATTTGATTTCTCTACAATGGTGACAGATAGGTCTGAGTATAATAATAAACTTATCGCGGCGGAAGTCCCAGAAGGACCTCCGCCGACGATAAGTACGTCTGTGTTTATATGCATAGGATGAGTCATTGAATTTTGCTATCGTCTACGTGTTCCAGATTTTGGTAGGGGTAACCCATCTTTATGCACGGAGATTGGCTTGAATGCTCTTTCCTCTAAGTAATTTAACATCAATTTTGCTTTCGATCCTTTCTCTTTTATATTATCACTATTTTTCTCTATAAAGAATACAGGGATTAGCGTTTCGGCATCATCAGTATTTCCACTAATCTGACTTACGGGTACATCGTCATAAGTAAATAATGCATTGTTACGTTCTGTCTCGGAGAAATAGGGGAATCCTACAGAACCAGAATTACTATCTCGGATAAATGCTAATGCTGACCAATGCTCAACCATCTGTACAAAACTATTGATACCTCGAGCATAATTCATTTGTTGGCCAGCAGGCATATAATTTTGTGATTGTCCTTCTGCAGTTAATTCACCAGTAAGTACATCCCAAGGACTTTGTGGTGGCCACCAATAACTATAGTAAGTTGGAGTTACGGGTGTTGGGTTATCGCCATTCGTTTTATTCGCGTTAGGATCTGTAAAGTTGATGTATTGGATGGTACATTGGAAGAAATCTGCTTGCCAAGGACAGGCCATACGTTTGGTAAGATCTCCTGGTTCACAGCCACCACCTTCGCATTCATCTCTTGATGGAGTCAGTCCAGTACTATTATAACCTCCCATTCCTTTCTGATCAGATATCACGAAAGGTGCAGAATATATATTTGGATTTTGTACACTCCAGGTTACTTCTATTCCTGGACACATTGGTAACCCAACACAATTACCAACAGCAGCTTGATCCATCTCACTGATAGGATATGGTGTATAGTTAGGATCGTTATCAAATAACCCTTTGGCCCATTGTCCTAGTAAGAAATATTGTGTTTCATCGAGACTTAAAAATTTCACTATGATATCGTTGCTCACAGAATTACTTCCAGAGTTAAGTGGCATCATTGGAAATTTGTCAGCACCATTTTCTAGCATAAGTTGACCTTGCGGTTGACCTGCTTGATCTGTTGATTTATCATTGGGTTGACGGAAGTAGGAAAAGTAGCTCTGACGATTAGCTAAGTTACTCTCACTATTGTCTCCAAAGTCAAAAATGTTTGAAGCAAATGCAGCCATAGATTGCACATTAGCGACCCATTGATATCTACCGATACGATTGATAATAGGTAATATATCTCTCTGATAGTTTGCTCTATAGTCAGGGTTGAAGTTACCTCCCAAACACATATCTTCAACAAGTTCAAAATTCCTAATGGCAATATCAAACATGGAATCACTGAGGTTAGATATATTCACTATTTCTGGTGCGAAATCTGGGGATCCTACAATACACCAAGCTTGTAGATTTGCAGTAGGTGTACCATCGTTAAATGTAATGGTACAATATACAGGTCCATCAGAAATGTCATCATGCCATGTGTTAGATCCTCCGTAACTTGTAAGGGGTTCGTTGCCACCTGCATTACCATACCCACCAAGTACTACGAGTCTTCCTTTGCTGTCTGTAACTATAGTCCCCAAAGTTTTGATAGGACTTCCATTAGTCACAGAAGGTGAAGGAAAGCTTACAGGATAATTGTTATGTACGGTATTGTCAAATTCTGCACGTTTACATGCCTCATTTAAAGTTCGTGGTCCTGGATCTATAATAAGTGCTTGCCTATCTGATTCGTCAGTTACATTAGCATTTCTTAGAGGGACTTTTTGATTGGTATAACTATTCTGCTCACCATATAGCAAGTTGCCACTTAGCTCGCTGTAATTATACCATGCAGCTTTTTTATTAGCTAGATGAACAGTCCACTCTATAGAATCGACGTTAGAAGAATCTAAAGTAATCTCCTTGTTCGATTCATCATAGATTTTGAAAGGTTGTCCTTGTCGACGCACTCTTCCAGCACTATCTTTAAAGTTTTGAATAGGGCCTAGTTGATTGCCAAATTCATCTGATTCATATGGCAAACCACCTATACTATCAGGGGAAAGGCAAAATTGTCCAGGACTGTTTCCAAGTCTTGCGACACCTATTGAGGGTTTGATTGAAAAACTCATGTACTTATATTTTTGAGGTTATATAAATCTAGAGCAAGGGCTATCTTGCCTCGCTGAAAAATGAAAGCATCAAGAAGTAAAAGGGGGGAAGCACTAAGACAATAAATATTATCTAATGCTTTATGTAAAGATGAACGTAAAGATTATTTATATTGAGAGTAGAAATACGTAAACGTAACTAAGTACTCTTACTAAATATCACAGATCGATGAAAAAACTGATTTCAATATTTGCAACGCTGCTAATCGTTTTTGTAATGGTTTCTTGTCAGTCCAATGATCAATCTGTTCAGCATCCATGCATGGCTCAAGACTATATATCTAGCGATGGATTATCAGATCAATCTATGGGGGGAATAAAGATGATCCCCATAGATACACCAAAAGGTAATTTTAAGGTATGGACTAAAAGAATTGGTAATAGTCAGACGATGAAAGTATTATTGTTGCATGGTGGTCCTGGTATGACTCATGAGATATACGAAAGCTTCGAAGGTTATTTTCCACAAGCTAATATCGAGTTTTATTATTACGATCAATTGGGATCTTATTATAGTGATCAGCCAGAAGATCTAAGTCTTTGGAATCTAGAAAGATTTGTAGAAGAAGTAGAACAGGTGAGGGTGGCCCTAGACCTCAATGATGACAACTTTTATCTCTATGGACAATCTTGGGGTGGGATATTAGCGATGCAGTATGCTCTTAAATATCAAGATAATATAAAAGGACTGATTATATCTAATATGGTTTCTTCGATTCCTGATTATATGAAATACTCTGATGAAGTATTGGCTCCCCAATTACCAAAGGAGGTGTATGAGGAAATAATGAAATACGAAGATGCCGAAGATTATAGTAATCAACGATATCTGGATCTAGTCACGGAGCATTACTATACAAAACATATTATACGAATGCCACAGAGTGAATGGCCTGATCCAGTGCAAAGAGGATTTAAACATCTCAATCCGGATGTATATGTAACAATGCAAGGGCCAAGCGAATTTGGAATCAAAGGTGACGCAACGCTCAAAGGTTGGGATGTAAAAGCAGAACTACCTAGTATAAAAGTACCGACATTAACCATAGGGGCAGAATACGATACGATGGATCCTAAACATATGGAATGGATATCTGAGACGGTACAGAATGGAAGATATTTGTATTGTCCTAATGGTAGTCATTTATCTCAGTTTGATGATCAAGAGCATTTCTTTCCAGGCTTAATTAAGTTTATCAAGGATGTAGATAATAATCAGTTTTAGAAAATAGGATGCACTTTATCTTGTCATCATCACAAGGGCTCCAATCGCGGTCATCACGAGAATAAATTTTCTAAACTGGTGCTCTTTAAATTTATCGACGACTTTCAATCCAATATAGAATCCTATAAATATGCCAGGAATCAATGTTAAATCAATGGCAAGAGTGTTACTGTCTATTGTCTTCCAACTCCATATATGGAAAGGTAGTTTGAAAATATTAATGAAGAAAAATAACCATGCAGCCGTACCGATAAATTCGACTTTTGGTATTCTACTGGCGAGAAAAAAGATATTTGAAAATGCACCTGCTAGGTTGCCAATCATAGTAGTGAAACCTGCTGCAAATCCCATTGATCCAGCAAACCACCAAGTATCAGGTATATTGCTTTTGTCATACCTTTCCCAGGCAAACATGATCACGACACTAATTAAAATAATTGCGGCCATTCCTTTTTTAAAAATTTCTTCAGGCATCTCTTTGCCGACAATCGCGCCAACAATTACGCCTGTCACCATCCATGGCAAAAATCTCCATAAATAATCCCAACGTACTGATCGACGATAATATATTACCGCGATAATATCAGCAGTAATAAGCATAGGTAATAGTATGCCTGTAGAAGCTTTAGCTTCGTATACAAGTGCCATCAGAGTGACTACTAAGATTCCCATACCCTTGAGCCCAGCCTTAGACATGCCCAAGATGCACGCTGCAGATAATGCTATAAAATAGTTGATAGTTAAATGGATTTATGATTAGGAATTAAGGTCCTGATAATGGTGAGTACTATCGCTGCAAAACAAGTAAGGGCAGTCCACTGGATAGATGGAATAAGGTCCCAATGTCTAAGAGATATAGCAAGTAATGCCCAAGCTCCAACAGCTCCGTAAGCTTTTACACCTTTCCATCTAACGACATAAATATTGATGACTGTAGCAACTATGATCATTAGAAGTGTCCAGTTAATTTCGCTTAATAAGGGATGCCAATCTGATCGACTAAGATGTGCTGATATGTTAGCTATGATAGCTACAGATATCCATCCTGAATATATAGCTATAGGAAATCTGACCAACCAGCGATGAACAGGTAATTGTATCACTTGATGGAGAGTATATAACAGAGCTATTAGTATACTTATCATAATGAGAACGCTCAATCCAGTTAGCTCTGATAGCCAAGCCCATGTCCATACTCCAGTACCAATGTAGGCCACTAATAAGCTCCAACCTATTTTGGGAATCCATTTATTTTCTTTGTTGTCTGTCCATACTGTCTTCAGCATATATCCACTCAGCGCAATAAGGCTTAAAAAGATAAGTCCCCAAATAGAAAAGGCATAACCGGCAGGTGTAAATAGATTGCCAAATTTATCACTCATGCTACCTACATCATTACCATTGTAGCCGTAAGCCGCAGTATAGTAATTCCAGTAAATAACGATTACAATTGCAATTAGATTTAATATGGATATCAACTTACTCATAATTCATTGTTTTTAATATACAAAATTGGTCTTGGGCCTATTAGATTTTAAACTACGATAAGTTTATAATTACTTAATAAGCCTATCAACTCGGACTGAGATATTTTCATTTTAAGTATTTGGTTGTCTCTGGGATTAATTCTTATCTCAGTAGATTCTCTTAGGTCAGCACCTATTAGGTTAGTATCGTGGAAAAGGGCACCAGTGAGCGTGCAGTTTGTCATTTCTATCTTCTGTAAATTTGCTTCTGCAAAGTCAACATCCTTAAGACTACATGCCATCAAGTTACATTTTCTTAAATCAACCTTAGTAAATATACAATAGTCTAATACACTACTAGTCATCTCCATAGCTAATCCAAAATGGTTGCAAGTATCAAATCGTAGACCTATCATTTTACAAGAAGCAAATCGTACATTTCTGAATGCAGTACCGTGTATATCGCAATTGCTAAGATCGCATTCTTCAAAAGTACAATCTATAAATTTGGATTCTCCCATTTTAAGAGACTCCATATTGCAGTTTCTAAAAGTGCAGGATTCGTAAGTAGCCATTTCAAATATACCATTGTACGTTTGGTCGACATATTGTATTTCATAGTACTCTTCCATTTTCTAAGTATGCTTTTTTCTTGTATCGTAATATATAGATTATTCTTATTTAAAGACGAATTCCCTTACGTTTGTGAAAACTACTAAAATATAACTTACCAAATCATGAGAAATTCATTATTGATGATTACCATTTCTATTAGTGTATTACTTGGATTGTCTTGTAAATCCAACAAGTATATGGAAAAGGAGGTCAATTATATATTGCAACTCAAAAGTGCAAAAGCCGCTCATTCATTGGATAGAGACTATGAAAGCTATAAAATCTCTAATGTCAAGCGCTTGAGTAAGAGTAAATATGAGTATCGTGCTACATTCGTCTGTGGTGAGAAGGGCTGTGAGGCATTGGAGTTGCAACTTTCATCAGATGAATCGGTTGTCAACTATACGCTAATGGATAATACGATAGGTCCTGTGGAGGCATCAAAAGGTTCCAAAGCACATAGAACAGGTCCAATCGGGTCTCAAGGCGGACAATAGTTTTATAAAATGTCTATTTAAATAGCAGTATGATAAGGGAATTTGATTTCTTAATCGACTATTATGTAGAAGAGAATTTTAAAATTCATTAGGCATTACATTATAGCGATAAATAAAGATTCAATTCCGATTAACGATAAAGCCATTTAGAAAATAATTAAACATAAATATGCAAAAGATTACACTCATTATTATTGGACTTGGTCTGTGTTTAGGATTGTCAGCCCAACAAGTTACATCAAAGAAAGTCGAAGGGGTGTCGGTTTCTACTAGTACAGTAAAGCTTATGGGCAAGTCCCAGCCGATTAGAAATTTGACGAGCAAGAACGCTATGTCTAAGGAGAAGAAAGACATTCTCAAGAAAGAAAGAATAACTCCAGATAACTTTAAAGGTAGAAGAGGTTCGAGTATGGCGAAAAATGCCGCAAAAGAACATCAAGGAGTAGATCTATTAAGGCAGATGGATTTTGGGGCGAACAAAAAAAAGGTAGCCGCCGAAATATTAGTAAATATTGATGGAGTAGGAAATGGATCTCCATTGGATCCTACAGGAGATGTAAGTAATAGCCACTACGTACAAGCGGTCAATGCAACAATAGTTGCGGTATACGATCTAGAAGGTAACTTAGTAGAGCAATTTCAAATGCAAACATTGTGGTCAGAATTTAATGCACAATCTATGGGTGATCCTATCATTTTGTTTGACGAAGTAGCTAATCAGTGGTTTATTACGGAGTTTACAGACCCTGCAAATTTATTGATTGCAGTAAGTGAGACTGATGATCCATTGGGTAGTTATTATGCATATACATTTTCTACGCCTAACTTCCCTGATTATCCGAAGTATGCCATTACACCTAAGTCTCTAGTTGTTACTTCTAACGAAGAAGGTGCAGGAGTGTTACATCAGTACTTTATAGAAAGAGAAGCATTGCTAGCTGGGGAAGATGATGTAATCATGCAGAGAGTTGAAATAGAAGGAAGTCCAAATGCTGAGCAGAACTTTATAGTTTCGACACCGGCGGATTGGAATGGTACTAATCTTCCATATGATGATAGACCTATAGCACTAAAGCTGAATGATAGCTCTTGGGCAGATGGTCCAGAGGAAGATCAGATTGAGCTTTACTCTTTTGATATTGATTATGAAGACCAGAACAATACTCAGGTGACTCAGACAAGTATTGTAGTTTCTCCTTATGATGCATATCCTTGTTCTTCAAGTGGATTTGGATTTGCATGTGTGCCGCAGAGCGGTGGTGGTGGACTTGATGCCATTCCTGAAGTGATAATGAATGTTCCTCATCAGAGAAATTTCGGTACGCATGAATCATTGGTATTTAACTTTGTTACTGATGTGACTGATGGAGATAACCTATCAGGAATCAGATGGATGGAACTAAGACGTACTTCAGCGGATGAAGAGTGGTACTTATATCAAGAAGGTACGTTTGCGCCAGACGACGGTAAGGATCGATTTATGGGATCTATAGCAATTGATAAAAATGGTAACATTGGTCTCGGTTATAATATCTCAAGTGAAGATGATTTTGTTGGAGTGAGATTAACAGGAAGATTTGCAACGGATACTTTAGGTCTTATGACTGTTGAAGAATATGAGCCTGTTGCTGGACTAGGTACTATCCAAAGTGGAGGTAGATTTGGTGATTATTCACAAATGAGTGTATCGCCTGATGGTGGTACATTTTGGTTTACTACGGAGTATGCTGGCGACGGCAATTTTGTGACAGAATCGAGAATTGTGTCATTCAAACTAGCAAAAGATTCTTTTGACCTTGCGGTAACATCTATTATCGAACCAACGACATCGTCGCAGTTGACAGATAGTGAACTAGTGACTGCCAGGATAACGAATACAGGTGTAAATGTTATTTCTTCTTATATCGCTACATTGATGATTAACGATGTAGAAATTGAATCAAAAAGTATCAATGATGCATTAGGCGAGGCTGAAAACATAGAAGTACAATTTGATACTCCTATTGATATGTCTAGTTTAGGAGACTACAATATCACAGTTGCGGTATCTACTGAAATAGATTTCAATCCTCTAAATGATACTCTAAGAACGCGTGTTTCTCAATTGCCAGCATTAGAAGCTGCTCTGACTGCTACGGCAGAAACAGGGATATGTGCAGAAGAAATAGGATCAGTAGTAACGATAGAAAACATTGGAGATTTTGACATCACCTCAGCTGTGATCAATGTCAACATCAATGGCGTAGATGTAGATCAAATTGTTTTTACAGGATCTATCGAGACTGGTGCGACTTCTACTTTGGAACAGTTATTATCTACAGGCTTAGAAACAGGAGAGAATACGGTGGTTTTTTCATTAATTGAAATCAATGCTGAAACTTCAGATTTTAATCCTGTTAATAACTCTGCTACTGTGGTCACAACGTTATTAGATGATTCTAACTTTCTTACGCTTGTATTCAATGCCGATAACTATGCGGATGAAATTTCTTGGATCCTCACTAATACCACATCAGGTAATGTAATCAGTGAAGGAGAATTAGTAACTAATAATGGAACTTATAGAGAAGATATTTGTGTACCTGAGGGCGATTGCTTCACGCTAGAGGTAATTGATTCATATGGTGATGGTATGTGCTGTCAATTTGGGTCGGGTAACTTTAGTGTGCTCAATATGGATGGAGAATTACTTCTTTATAATGATGGAGACTTTAATGACGGTACAATAGAGTCGTTTTGTCAAGACCCAATATTATGTTTATTAACAGCCGTGATTACAACGTCTGACGCATCCGGAGATGGTGTTTCTGATGGAACGATCATTATAGATGCGAGTAACGCAATAGCGCCGTATACTTATAGTATTAATGGTAATTCAGCACAGGAAAGCTCAATATTTACTAATCTCGTTTCTGGTGATTATGATGTGAGAGTTATCGATGCATCTGAAGCTTGTATTTATGAAGAGACAGTAACAGTAGGTACCATGACTAGTGTTGTCGATATCGATGGAGTAGCAGTAGAGCTTACTGTAATTCCTAATCCTACGGATGGAGTATTCAAATTGAAATTAGATAATCTACCTTCATCTGATAAGTTTATCAATGTTGAAATTATTGATATAACTGGTAAGGTAGTACAAAATAGAATTGTCGGTAAATATGATGATTCTTTCATTGGTACATTCTCTCTTATGAGTTATCCTAATGGGGTCTACTTTGTAAGAGTATTACACCCGACAGCTAATATTTTAGAAAGAGTAATAAAGCAATAAACTTCATAGGTTTATAAAATTAATATAGTCCACTTCATCTTTATTGGTGAAGTGGACTATTTTTATTAGGATTGACCCTCTAAATGGAGTAGTACGAAGTATAGCAATGATAGGATTGCCGAATGCGCATTTGCACTTCGACTGCAGCGCTACATTAAGAGTCTACTATATATAGTCGTTGAGAATAGGAGAGTAGAGAATCGACAAGAAAGCCTTATTAAGCTATGCTAGAGATCGGCTAGCTCTATTTGTAATTACTTAATTACTTGTACTACAACCGTTGCTATCTACTACTTCAAAGCAATATGTGACACCTCCAGTCAATCCATAGATAGTATGATTTCCATGGAAGTTAAACACTTCAGATCCTGTCTCAGGGCCATCTTCTGATTTCCAATAAATGGTATATGGGATAACACCTCCAGATACATTGATAGTCACTGAACCTTCTCCGATTTGACAATCGTCATTTATATTGGCAACTATAGTGGCTTGAGGATCAGGGGTAGTGATTTCTATATCCGTAGGCCAAACATCTTGACAGCCAGTCTCAAGAGAAGTGATTGTTATATCGGAGTATGTACCTTCGCATAGACCATCTATAAGTATATCTCCAGCAAAGTTGTAAGGTCCATCGGTAATGGTGTTTCCGTCGTATGTATATGTAATTTCAAATTCTCCAGTGACTCCGAGGTTGGCATCTACAGTGAAGCTTCCATCGCATACACCACTACAGTTACTCACACCACTAGTTAATGTAACGTGTTCCCAGTCAGCATGCGATTCACTTATTTCGATATCGTCTCCAGTCCATATATCTGTACAACCCGTATTAGTACCTTGGATAGTAATATTGGAATAAGACCCTGCACATAGATCACCAATAACTATAGCCGTATCTGGTTCAACACCAAAGTCGTAAGGCCCAGCAGAAAATGTTGTTCCACCATAATCATAATAAACTATAAATGGTCCAGTTACTGAGTAGTCGACTTCAATAATCATATCTCCAGTACAGCTACCATCACAAGCTACGTTCGATCCAAGAGTAACATTTTCTATTTCTGCATCATTTACTGTGATACTAATGTCATCAACGACTTGACACATATTATTATCAGTAATGGTCACGGTATATGTAGTACTACTGGTTGGATTGACAGTAATAGTTGGTGTAGAAGGTCCATTACTCCATTGGTAACTATAAGTAAATCCTGACATCGTATTAGTTACGGAAGCCGTAATATTAATTTCAGCTCCATTACATGACGAAGTATTGTCTGCAGTGATAGATACTTCTGGTAAAGGATTGACCGCTACCGTAATATCCGCGGTAGAAGTACAGCCGTCATTATTAGTGACAGTAACTACATACGTAGTAGTAGATAGCGGTGATACGCTAACTTGATCTGTAGTGGCGCCTCCTGCAAATGCGTTCCACTGATAAGTTAAACCTGAAGGACTCGCGGTCAGAATAGTAGCTGAGCCATAGCATATGTCCTCATCGCCATTGACAGTAGGGACAAATGGGGGCAGAACTTCTACGGAATCTTCTGCAGTACAGCCATTATTATCGGTCACAGTCACACTATATACGCCAGCTGAAGTGACTACAGGGTTTTGGTCGGTAGACACGAATCCATTGGGTCCAGTATATGAGAAGGTATAGCCAGGAGATCCACCTGTTACATCTAAATCTAGTTGAGTATTGCCAACTTCAAAACAATTAGATCCGTTAATGCTAAGGTCAGTTGTTGGAGGTTGATTTACAGTTACATTGATAAATGTAGCGGCGGTACATCCATTGTCGTCAGTTACGGTTACTTTATATTGTGTATTCGCTATTGGACTTACAGTATGGCTAGCTGCATCACTCAATCCATTATCCCAAGTGTATACAAAAGGTGCATCACCAGTTGATGTAGGCGCTTCTATTAATACAGATTCGCCTGCACATATTTCACCTGGAGTAGCGGAGCCTGTAATGTTAACTTCATTTACATCTACGACATCTGTTGATGTAACATCACAGCCATCATTAGTAGTATAAGTATATGTAATGGTGTGAGATCCTGTGCCTGCCACATAAGAGTTGAACGTAGTACCATCAATTATTCCAGGTCCAGAATAAGTGCCACCGAGAGGGAGACCACCCGAAAGTACAAAGTTGACATCTTCAATACAAAAGGCTTCAAATGGTAAGTTGAGAGTTACGTCTGGAGTCTCTATGATTTCAACATCATCGATGGCGGCTTCCAGTTTACTTCCTCCACCGTAATCAGAAGATCTAACCCTTATGTATATTGTCTTTCCAGCATGTGCAGTCAAGGTTGTTGATGCACTAGTCCAAACAGCATTTCTATTGGATGCAGCACCAATTTCTGATACTACAGTAGTCAATACATTATCATTTGAAGCATCTAATATTTCTACATATAAGTAATCCGAACTGCTACTATTACTATAATGCGCAAAGTAATACTGTAGGTCAAAGGCAATATTGGTTACATTGGTGGATAAGTTAATATCTCTAGACCTAGCGACGGTTTCACCTCCATCAAGGTCTTGCTGGTTTCCATTCCCTGTTAAAAGGTCTTGGCTACCTCTATAGGGGACGATCTCCATTAAGATACCATTAGTATTGTATGGATTAGGTGATCCTATTTCAAAATTACCATCGGAGGCGCCATTGGTAAACGTCCATGCGTTATCTCCACTTGTATTTTCAAAGTTGGCTCTGAAAGCATTATCTATTCCGATACATGCACAGTTAGAGGGTGATATACTTAAAGGATTGTTAGAATAGCCAGCAAGACATCCTGTGATCGTATTCCGGATTACTATAGTATAGTTTCTTGGTACTAGATTGTCAAAAGTATTTGAAGATTGGTAAGAGACGCCACCATCAATACTATATTCTAAATCACTACCACTCGCAGAAATGGTTAAGCTTCCATTATCATTTTCTGGACAATTGGAAGGGTCTGTTACAACGATGTTTGTAATTTCGCCAACACCACAGGCAGGGTCTTCACAATCCGTAAGTCCATTACCATCATTATCTATACCATCATCACATATCTCAACACAAATTGGATCTTCTATAATGACAGGATTAAAGGCATAATCTATATTACATCCAGTCAAAGAATTTTGGACCCAGATATTATACGTGCCTGCAGTAAGATTTAAAAACTCATTACTTGTCTGGTAAGTGATTCCGCCATCAACACTGTATTCTAGGTCAGAGCCAATGGCCTGTATACTGATCGTTCCATTGTCAAGAATGGGGCAGTTGTCTGTATTAGTAGAGCTAAGGAAAGTAATGACTGGATTACAATCGTCATCAGCACAATCTGTAAGTCCATCGCCATCATTATCGATGCCATCATCACATATTTCTATCACCTGACATCCACTTTCGAATGTTGTATATCTACCAAGTCCTATTCTTTGATTACCACTATTAAATCTGTGATATGTTCCACTATTACCTTCGACATTTAAGGCATAATCAGTATATACAAACTGGACACTAGATACAGTACCAGAATTATTTACTGTGATATTACCTGATGGATCAAAAGTTTGTGCTTGAATAACTTCGTGAATATCAGGGCGATCATTATTGTTATTGTCCGTAAAATTGGCTCTCGCTACATCTCCAATTACTTTTACTTTATTACTATTGTATGGAGTAATTACATTATTGCCGGCACCTGAAAGTATTTGTACTTGATCAATGTAGGCACCTGCATAAGATCCGTTGTTGCCAGAGAGATCCATATCTATATCCACTATTGTATACTGAATATTAGAGAATGCTTGTCCATTATCAAGATACATCGTCACTGTCATGTTAGATGTATTATCTCTGTAGTAATTGATCGTACCATTTATATTTTCCTGACCTTGCAAATCAAGATCTATAACCGTCTGGGCTCCGTTATAAACAATCGATGGATCATTGGTATTAAATTCTGCGTCATTAAGGACTGCACCATTAGGGAAGTTGACCGCAGAACCACCAGCAGGTCCTCCTTCGAGTACCATAGATACAATGTAATTAAATCCTGCGTCTGAACCATCAGCAGCATAAAGAACATTACCTTCAGCTGTAGCTACCTTGTCACTAAATTTAGTTATGACTGGCACATCCAAATCAAAATCAATCATGTAAGTATTAGATGCGTTTACACATTCTGAATCCTCGCAATCGATGTCACCATCACCATCATTATCGATACCGTCATCACATATTTCTCCACATATTGGATCTTCTAATACAACAGGATTATTTGGGTAGGCGGTAGTACATCCAGTGGAAGAGTTAGCCAATATGATGTAGTAGTTTCCTGGTGCTAATCCAGCGAACATACTTGATGTTTGATAGGTAACTCCATTGTCAATACTGAATTGCAAGTCATTTCCAGATCCTGTAATAGAGATCGTTCCGTTATCTAATACTGGACAATTATATGGAGGGTACGCGGTAACTAAACCAACCGTTGGAGCTCCACAGTTTCCATCAAGACAATCAATAAGTCCATCGCCGTCATTGTCAATTCCATCATCACATATCTCGTTACATGTGCTATTATATAAAGTTACTGTAGGGCCATTTCCTTCACAACCAGTTTCACTATTTCTAGCCCTTAGGTAATAGGTGCCTGCAGTAAGATTATCAAAAGATGGATCATCCTGGAACGTAGCTCCACCATCAATACTGTATTGTACATGAGATCCCACAGCATCCATTAAAATGTTACCATTGTTTAAGGCGTAGCAGTTGTCAGGATCAGTATGATCTTCACCAATAGAAGAAGGTGTACCACAATCGCCATCTGCACAATCAATATTTCCATCTCCATCATTATCAATTCCATCATCGCATATTTCACCACATTCTGGATCCACTAGCACTAAAGGATTATTGACATAAGTGAGAACACAGCCACTTACTTTATTCCTTACTTTGATATTAAATGATCCGTTGTATAAACCAGAAAAAGTAGGTGAGTTTTGATAGATAATACCGTTAGTGATACTATATTCTAAATCGTCTCCTGTAGCTATTATTATAATAGAACCATTATTCAAATCAGGACAGTTACTCGGATCTGCTGCAAGCACATTGTCTATAGTTGCTGGATTACATTCTGGATCATCACAATCGATAAGTCCATCACCATCATCATCTATATTGTTATTACAGATCTCTGCACAAACTTCTTCATTTACTACAAAAGGATTGAAAGGATAATCCACTTCACATCCTGTAATTCCATTTTTAATTACGACGGTGTAATTTCCAGAAACCAAACCAGTAAAAGTATTTGAAGTTTGAAATGTTACACCACCATTGACACTAAATTGTAAGTTATTTCCTGAAGCAGATATTGTTATATCTCCATTGTCTAGAGTAGGGCAGTTGTCAGCTGAGTTACTAGTTACACTATTATAAGTTGGAGCTTCACAATCTGGATCATCACAATCTGCGTTACCATCACCATCATTATCAATACCATCACCACATATTTCTACACATACTGGATCAGTAATCACGACGGAGTTGGATGCATAATCAATGTAACATCCTGATTCAGTATTTCTTACTCTGATGTCATAGTCGCCAGCAGAAAGATTATTAAATTGATTGCTTATTTGATAAGTAGCTCCACCATCTATACTAAATTCTTTATCATCTCCTGAGGCGAAAATATTGATGTAACCGTTGTCTAGATCTGGACAGTTATCTGGATCACTAGATATCACTTGTATGATATTAGGAGTAGGACAATCCGTGTCATCACAATCTGCATTACCATCACCATCGTTATCAATACCGTCGCCACAAATTTCAACGCATACAGGATCTGTAAGTAATACATTATTACTGGCGTAGTCTACATAACATCCGGAAACGCTATTTCTAACTCGGATTGTAAATGATCCGTTTTCTAAATTATTAAAGATGTTACTTGACTGATAAGTTGAACCACCATTGATACTATACTCAAGATTAAGACCTAATGCTTCTATTGTGATGAGACCATTATCAAGATTAGGACAGTTGTCTGGATGTGCAATGTTTACAGAAGAAATTGTAGGCATCCCACATTCTCCATCTGCACAATCTATCATGCCATCACCATCGTTATCAATTCCATCATTACAAATTTCCGGACATGCAGCATCTATAAGCATGAGTGGATTAGAAGCATATTCTAGTTCACAATTAGAAATGGTATCTCTAATAACAATATTGTAATTGCCATTCATAAGAGAGGTGAATGCATTGGTCAGTTGAAAGGTATTTCCATTGTCTATACTATATACTATGTCTGTTCCTGTGGCAGTAATAGTAATAGTACCATTATCTAGTACAGGACAGTTATCTGGTCCAGAAGATGAAACCGCATCTATTGTGGCTGGCATACAATCTGGATCAGCACAATCGATAAGTCCGTCACCATCATTGTCCACACCGTCGCTACAATCTTCAACACAGTTTCCATTTATAATTACAATGGGATTGTTGCCGTAATCTGCAAAGCAATTGGTACCTATTCTTCTAATTCTTACGTTATAAGTTCCTGCAGTAAGTCCATTAAAATTTCTTCCATTTGTATAGAATGTTCCTCCATCAATACTATATTCATAAGCATTGTTTTCTAATGAATTGATATGTATGAAAGCGTTATTCAGATTAGGGCAGTTGTCAGCATTTTTAACAGTAACACTTTCTAGGATAGGAAGACAATCGCTGTCATCACAATCTATGTCACCATCGCCATCATTATCTACACCATCAGTACAAATCTCTGGACAGTTTTCTGCTATTAAGATGATAGGATTATTACTGTAGTCTATGTAACATTCGATGCCTACATATCTTATTCTTACATTATAAGTTCCAGCTATGAGGTTGTTGAATGTTGCGTTCGTCGACCAAGTTGAACCTCCATCAATACTATATTCTATGGAGCCACCAGGACCAGTACTTGTATTGGCACTTACACTTATCTGACCATCATTTAAATTAGTGCAATCTAGTATGTTTTGTTCATTTACAGAGGTGAAACTAGGTGTGCCACAGTCGCCATCGTCACAATCTATGTCACCATCTAAATCATTGTCAATTCCATCATTACAAATCTCTGGACAAGCTATCTGAATTAAAGTAATAGTAGTAGTATGATCGATAAAACAGCCAGTTGAAGTATTCTGTATTCGTATATCATAATCTCCAGGAACTAGATCAAGAAATGCATTACTTGCTTGGTAGGTAGTACCTCCATCGATACTGTAAGCAAGATTAGATCCATTAGCTGAAATAGTAATTGATCCATTATCTAGATCTTGGCAATTACTTGGGTTTACAGGTGTGACAGATGTGATAGTTGGTTGTCCACAATCTGCATCATCACAATCTATATCGCCATCGCCATCATTATCAATGTTGTCATCACAGATCTCTGGACAATCGCCATTAGTTATTGTGATGCTAGAGGATACAGTACAACCATGTGTATCGGTTACTGTGAGACTGTAAGTACCATCGTTTGTAATTGATAAAGTATCATTAGTACTGTTATCATTCCAGATATAACTCAAGTCTAAGTTTCCACATAAAGTGATATCCGTAAAATAACTATAGCCATCTATATAGGCAGCTGTATTAGTGGATGAGTATAATGAATGGTCGTAATATAGAGTGCCAGTACTAGCTATTGCACTGGTGTACATCACATTGTTATCTAAGAGGTATTCTATAGTTGTACCAGTTCGGCGAATACACATAGTTTGACCAACAATCGAAGTCGCGCTGTCATATGCAATATTAATTAGTGTTCCACTTTCTCTAATTTGTAAAGTGAATTTATTGATATCAGGTCGGATCGCAACATTGATGCCGAAGTCAATTCCAGAATAATTATTGTCTGTCGCTGGATCCGAATTAAGTCCAAAAGTTTGCAGAGATGAAAGGTTGAAATCTGATAATGTCCAACAGAGTTCTCCATCTCCACTTATACCTGATCCACCGGTAGCATATGAATTAGCCCACCCTTGAGTCATCAAAGGTCTTTGTGCACTTAAACTCTGATAGCTTTCGCATGTCTGACTCTCTATGGTGAATGATTCTCCTGGGCAAATCTCTGTATCTTCTACGGACAGATTCATGGTAGGTTGACAATCGGTATCGTTGCAATCTATTAAGCCATCACCGTCATCATCTATATTGTTATCGCAGATTTCTACACATACTGGACTGTTGATATTTACTGGATTAGAATCGAATGTTACGGAGCAGCCTGTTACACTATTACGAACTGCAATCGTATATGCACCTTGATTTAATGCCGTGAATGAATTACTAGTTTGATAGCTAGTTCCATTATTGATACTGTATTCAAGATTTTCACCATTTGCAGTAATACTTATTGATCCATCATTGAGAGTGGGGCAGTTGTCAGCATGCGCATAACTTATACCCACTATTTCTGGAGTACAATCTAAGTCTGCGCAATCGATATCACCATTCCCATTATTATCTATGCCATCGTCGCAAATCTCTATACAAGTATCTGCTTGGATAATAATTTGATCAGTAGCGGTACATCCATATCCATCTGTGACGGTTACGGTATAGGTTGCAGGTCCATTAGCTTGAGTACTATTAGTGGTGGCCCCATTAGACCAATTGTAACTGAGTGCATCATCTGCACAGAGTGAGATATCTGATAACCATGCGTACCCACCACGCCATAGTACATTGGTACTGCTATGTACGGAGTTGTCATAATATAAAGTACCAGTTGAGCTATTTGTGCTAGTGTAATTGAGCACTCCATCTAAATATACTTCTATAGAGGTCCCAGTTCTTTTGATACAAAGCGTCATACCTTCCATCGAGACAGCACTATTATAAACATTTTTCGTAGTGACATTATTTTCTCTAAATTGAATTAGATCTCTATTTATGTCTTCTCGTCTATTTACATATAGGGCAAAATCCATATCTGCAATTCCGTCGTCAAAGTTAGGATCGTCATTGAGGCCAATAAATGTTGCTGAGTTATAGAATAATTCTTCGATGGTAAAGCATAATTCGCCATCTCCTTGAATACCTTGAGTGGTAGTTCCGTATTGATTATTCCAACCTGAATTTCCAAAGTGTCTAACCTGGGCTAAATCTTGAAAATTTTGACAGCCAGTTGCAGTAATATCTATAAGGTCACCAGGACAAATCAATAGATCGTCAGCACTAACGGTTACTGAAGGCTGGCAATCAGGATCGGCACAATCGATGAGTCCATCACCGTCATCATCGATGTTGTTATCACAGATTTCTATACATTGCGCTACCGCCATGTAAAATGGATTGTCTACATATTCCACTTCGCAGTCGCCGACACTATTTCGCACCCATATATTGTAATTACCTCCAGTAAGATTATTGAAGGTATTGCTCGATTGGTAAGTGGCTCCATTGTCGATACTATATTCGAGATTAGAACCTGTCGCTGTTATGATAATAGAACCATTATTAGGAGTTGGGCAATTGTCAGGTGCATTGCTTACTGCAGAATCTATAACTGGCGAACAGTCACTATCATCACAATCAGTATCACCGTCGCCATCATTATCTATTCCATCGTCGCATATTTCTGGACAACTTGGATCACTTAAAGTGATAGTGGTTGCATGATCGATAAAACAGCCAGTCACAGAATTTCGAATTCTTATAGTATAATCATCATTAGACAATCCAGTGAAGTTGCCACTTGATTGGTATGTGGTGCCACCGTTGATACTATATTCTAAATTTGATCCAGAACCAACTATGGTAATAGTACCATTGTCCAAAGTAGGACAGTTACTTGGATCTGATGGTGTTACAGAAGTTATCGATGGTTGACCACAGTCTGCATCATCACAGTCGATGTCGCCGTCGCCATCATTATCTATACCATCGTCACAAACGGTTTCAGAGCAAATCGGATCTGATAATGTTACAGCATTGGCGGCGTAGGTTACTTCGCATCCTGTAACACTATTACCAACTACTACATTATAACTACCAGCAGACAATCCTGTAAATGAATTAGACGCTTGGAATGAAGATCCATTATTGATACTGTATTCCAGATTAGATCCAGAAGCTACAATTGTGATACTTCCATTATTCAAAGTAGGACAATTACTTGGATCTACCGGTGTAACGGAAGTTATCGTTGGCTGACCACAATCTGTATCATCACAATCAATATCTCCATCATTATCGTTATCATTATTGTCATTACATATTTCTGGGCAAAGATCAGCTTCTACCGTGTTGGATACTTCCCATGTGGCACAGCCATCTTCTTGTGCTAATCTTTGGAATTCTGTATCGGCATCTAACGCTGGAGGATTATATGTCTCACTAGTTGCGCCAGAGATATTTGTCCAAGGACCCCATGCACCACCTATGAATTCTCTTTTTTGCCATTGGTAGTTAAATGTAGCTGTGGATGCACAATTTGCATTTCCAAAGTAAATATTGTCTAAATAAACATTAGGACTACTAACTCCAAATTTAAACATCAGACCCATATTGCTAGAGTTGTTTGGAACCGAAATATTATCGAAGCTAAATGTTTGAGCAGATGTAGTTAAGTTGACCGTAGTAGACCAGTAATCAGTCCAAGGGCTTTGTCTTAACTGCATAGAAACATATAGAGTTCTTGGAGAAGTGGCTTTAGCTTCAAAAGATAGATCATAAGTCTCAGATGTGGATGTCGTTAAAGGACTTTGCTCAAATTCTATGTGCCAACCAGTACCAGATGCAGAAGTGATATTTATAAGTGCTGAATTAGATCCTGATAATTGACCCGTATTATCAATACTCCAAGTGGCATTGGATCCATTGGATGCGTAGAGCCCCCAATCTGAGGTTCCACTATCAAATTCGTCATTTTCAATAATATTGCAGTCAGCAGCAGAAGATGTGGATGCAGCTGAAAGGCTATTGATTATGCCAGGATTGCTATTTGTACAGTCCATTATAGGATCATCGATTTGTCCAGCGTCAACAACACAAGACTGGCCACAAGAACCAGAAGTGATGGCAAAGTTATCTAAAGCGATATCACTAGTGTATGCTGGCCCAGTAAGTCCAGTAATCTTAATTGTGATTTCTTGGTCATCGTAACTGCTAAGGTCAACAGTTTGACTTTCCCATTGATTACCTTGATTGCCTGAGAGTGTAAATACAGTAGACCATGTAGCTTCATTATTGTTGCTTACCTCTATTGTCAATGACCCCATATCTGCACCCCACATATGATAGTCAAAGTCAAATGAGGTAGCACAAAGTCCACCTAAGTCAAAGCACGCTTTGAAAATCATGTTTTTGTTAAATACAGAACTCGCTTCGGTAAATATAAAATTTGAACCTGCAGAAGCAGAAGTAGGTCCTGTGTTTCCTGAAGGTGTAGAAGCAGTCGTTCTAGTCCAATCGCCATCATCAGCAACGATTTGCTGCCAAACGCCAAATCCTGATTCAAAGCTTTCGGTGTACGGAAAGTTAGTTACACAAACAAGAGGGCAGCAATCCGCATCATCACAATCTATATCACCGTCACCATCATCATCTATGTTGTTATTACAAATTTCTGTAAGCGTACAATCATAAGTTATATCTAATCCCCAAGAATTTAGGCTTCCACCATCAAGGCTTGGATATGTATCTTGTATTTCTAATACCCATGTTCCTTGTAAATCTTCTCCATCAAATGCAGAGAGTAGATTATCTCCTATATATGCATTGCCATTAATAGGAGGACAAGGAAAGCCTGAAGTACCTTGATCATCGATTTCCATATCGATATTTTCTTCTGCTCCACAGGGTTGGTCTAGGACCGTAACTCTAGTTCCATCTGGGCTTTCGAGTATCACAATGATGTCATCGATGTAAGTATGAGTAATATCGAGATTAGTGATATTTAGATCTGTTATGGTTCCAGTTTCTGAAATTACCAAGTTAGAGTATATCGTTACGGCATTGGATGAGGATATACTGATGGGAATATTAGAACTAGATGGGTTGATATTACAAATCGCATTGATCTTATCTTCTTTGATAAGATCATGGTGGGTAGGAGAGACGTGGTTTGAAAAAGCCCAAATAGGCATAGCGATCCATAATAACATAGTGCGTACTATGCTCAAGAAGAAAAGTGAACTCTTCGTTGATTTGATCATTATATAAAATCACAATAACAGCTATTAACTGTTATTACGACAATTAAAAAAAGTTACTAAATGACAATAATTTTTAATGCTTCATCCACTAAGCAAACAGAAATCATATGTCTAAAACAAAAGGGCGTTTTTTTTAGCTTGAAAAGCTTTTATATAATAGAGACAACCTGAACAGATTAATCCCCTATAGTATTATACGATTAGTACAAATATAAATTATTTGTACTATGAAACTATCTGATAGTCAAGGAATAAATAAATATTATTACAGTATGTTATCAATGGGTGCTAAATGCATATTTTAACACAAATTAGAATGTCTTGCTAATAGGTGTAAAAGCCTATAGGATACGTAATTAGTAGCTAACAGGTTAATTGATTATACAACCATTACTGTCTGTTACTTTGAAGCAATATGTGCTTCCTCCAGGAAGTCCATAGATAGTTACATTTCCGTGTTGGTTGAGTGTTGTCGAACCACTGTCAGTGTTATCTTTATTTTTCCATTCTATGGTATACGGATATACTCCATTAGTAGCTCGGATAGTGACTGCACCTTCGTTTATTTGGCAGTTGTCATCTATTTCGGCTATGATTTCAGCATTGAAGTCAGGTGTTTTTATCACGATATCATCAGGCCAAACGTCACTACAGCCTGATTCGATAGAAATAATAGTGATATCAGAGTATGTTCCAGCGCAAAGACCATCTATTCTAACGTCTCCAGCACTCGTATACGGTCCAAGATTTACAAGGTTACCATCAAACATATAACTGATGTTAAATGGTCCTGTAACTCCAAGGTTGGCATCTACTACAAATGCTCCATCACAAGTACTAGCATGACAATCGGACACGTCATCCGCATGTGTTACATGTTCCCAGTCAGCATGAGACTCACTAATAGCTACATTACTTGACCATGTATCTGTACATGAAGTAGTTGTGCTTATTACAGTGATATTAGAATATGAACCTGCACATAAATTGCTTATTGTAGCAGAATTTCCAGTATACGGACCAACTTGAGTTGTATTACCTTCAAATGTATATGATAACATATAATCACCGGTTAAGGCATGATCCACTTCAACATCGATAGTACCTGTACAGTTGCCTTCACAATCCAAGTTAGAACCTAAAGCTACTGCTGTAAAGCTTGCTTCGTTAATAGTCATAGTCACAATATTACTCGCTACAAACGGACAAGGTAATGATCTTACTAACCTTTGATACTGAGTAGTTTCAGATATCGTTGAAGGATCATAGTTTAGTCCGGTAGCTCCTGGTATGTTAGTCCATGTACCACCTAGAGGTCTTACTTGCCATTGGTATTCGGCAGTACCTCCACATCCGCCAGTAGCAGCAGTTCCTGTAATTTCATCCGGATCAAAACTATCACAGCCAGTTTGGTCTGCACCAATCGTTCCTGCATTTGTTTTATTGTCGATAACCTCTTTTGTGATCACATTTGAAATCAACCAAGCAGAACAGCCATTTTGGCCTGCTAATCTTCTAAATTGAGTTGTAGTTGTAATTATACCGCTGTCATAATTTTCAGCGTGAGCTCCAGTTATATCACTCCAAGCATTCCAGAGTCCTGTATTACAGTCAAGTTCTCTCATCTGCCAGTTGTAACTGATAGGTAATCCAACTTGACCACTTGCACCAGCAGTACTTGAGATAACTGCTGGATTATATGATCCACAATCAACTTCGTTTCCTGCTATTGTACCAGGGTCTGTTGGTCCTTCGTTAACTTCTACTGTTACATTATCTGTATCTGTACATCCATTAGCAGCGGTCACTGTTACCGTGTAAGTAGTAGTACTTGTAGGATTAACAATGACACTTGCAGTATTACCTGCACTATTAGACCATTCGTAAGTTCCACCACCTGTTGCAGTCAATGTAACATCTGCTGATGCACATACTTCTTGATCGGCACCTGCATTAGCATTTGGTGGTGTAATATCTTCTGTAACTGTAGTCGTTGCAGTAGCAAAACAACCGTTGGCATCTGTTACAGTTACTGTATAAGTACCTGTAGCGCTTACAGTAATAGTTTCTGTTGTTTCATTAGTGGACCAATTATAATTTAATCCACTTGGAGTTGCTGTCAGTGTGGCGTCAGTATCAGCACATGTAAGTGGACCGTCATTAATAGCCGCTGCAGCAGGAGGGTCGTTCACTATAACTGTTATACTCTCACAAGTAGTAGTATTACAGTTTCCAGTGGCTCTCACATAATAAGTTGTGGTGGTTGTCGGATTTACAGTAATGTTCTTTCCAGTTCCAATGGATGTACCACCGCAACTCCCTGTAAACCATTCGTAAGTAGCTCCATCACCTAAACCATTGTTTACGTCAAATCCATTAAGAAGATCATCGATGCTCGGTTCGTTACCGTCAACTATATCAACTCTAGGGTAAACAAGCTGTTGCTTTACAGATGTGTCTGTAGAGTAATATAAAAATGATCTATGTAATGTTCTTGTTGTTTCTGGTAACCATGCAAAATCAAGCGATGTGGCACCCACATAACCATCATTGGTAGTGTATCTTCCAGAATCAGGGTGAAGTGAAGTACCTGTATGTCCACTTGGGAATACATGACCTACAACTAATATCCACTCATCTTCTAATAGGTTAGATACGTTAGTATTAGAAACCCAGAAATATGGATTGGTAGTTGAGTTTCCATTAGTAACTCTCTTCAATCCAGGTGTAGAACCATATCCTTTTGTACCGAGGAAGAATCTTCCGTTAGTTCCAAGAACTTTACGATTCACCCAAACAGAAAATCTATATAATTTTGTATTATCAATATTGAATTGACTTGTGTTCCATCCTCCATCAGGCCCAGAAGCAGCTTCTGGTTGTGATTCCCATACTACTGTGGTATTTCCCCAAGGGTCTGTATCATTGATTCTGTTATTTTCTACAGTAGAACCCACTAAAGAATAACCATTCATAGATCCTGAACCAACTGCCCAAGCAGAATAATCTATTTCCCCTCCATTATCTGCAGATGAATTAGCAGAAAGGGTAGTACTGCCACCTGGACAAACCTCCATTGGTTCCGCACTTGCAGAAACAACGATTGATGGATTTTCAACAATAACTGGTCCTGCAGTAGATATTACGTCATTACAACCTGTTCCAGAGTATCTTACGATTAGTCTATAATAATTGGTAGAAATCAAGGCAGGCGTTGTATAACTAGCACTAGTCGCGCCTGATATATTGGACCAAGCCGTTTCACCATTAGCAGAATTTTGCCATTGGTAAGAGATTGACCCTGTTCCGCCAGATATAGAAGACGTTATACTTGCACTCTCTCCAGCACAAATATTAGGATCTTGAACCGTGATCAATACTTGTGGTGTTTGTACTACATTAATGCTTACGTTATCAGTATCGGTACAGCCGTTAGAATCAGTAACAGTTACAGTATACGTTGTAGTAGTATTAACGACAATTGTATGGGATGCTCCACTTCCAAGACCGTTATTCCAATCATAGGTATATCCACTTCCGCTACCACCATTTGCATTAGCTGAAATAGTTACACTACCATTAGCACATATTGTTTCTTCGCCGCTTGCGATTGCATTAGGACTAGCTATATTTTGAACAACTACAGTATTTGCAGTAGCGGTACATCCATTGTTAGGATCAGTAACGGTGACAGTATAAGTACCAGGAGTAGTTACTGTTTTAGTACTACCTGTGCCACCGCCACTCCAAACATAGGTAGCTCCAGCAGTTGTGCTAGTTGCAGTTAAAGTTACAGTAGTTGTACTACAAGTTAAAGGTCCATTATTAGATGCATTGGCATCTGGCGCTGTTATATTTTGAACAACTATAGTATTAGCTGTAGCCGTACATCCATTAATTGGATCAGTAACAGTAACTGTATACGTACCAGGATCAGTAACTGTTTTAGTAGCGTTAGATCCGCCACCACTCCAAGCGTAAGTTACTCCAGGAGTAGTACTAGTAGCTGTAAGTACCACACTAGTATTGGCACAAGTCAAT
>CALKJD010000116.1 GCA_937995755.1 uncultured Saprospiraceae bacterium
GTGAAAGTGAAATACCCAATACCAGAGCACTCACTATTGCGATAATTAATGATTTCATAAGCTTGTAATTTTTGACTTAGTAAAGTCCATGAGAAAATAAGAATTGATCGATCTCGACTTATAGATGCTCAAATCAAAAGGATTACATAACCGTCTCAAAAAACTGCAATAAAAAAATGATATTCACTTCACCTTCACTTTAGACCCTTCGTTATACAAAAAGATATATATTGTAATCTATAACGACGATATACTTGGCGGATCAACTTACAGACGAACAACTCTTAACACTCTACGAAAGCAGTGGTGACGACAAACACCTATCCACCTTGTATACGCGATATGTAGGTATGATCTATGGCGTTTGCCTCAAGTACTATAAGAATAGCGCTGAAGCCAAAGATGCCGCATCTGAAATATATCTGTTACTACTTCGTCGTGCTAAAGGCAAAGAGATAGACAACTGGAAACCATGGCTATATACTGTGGTAAAGAACTATTGTCTAGAGCAATTGCGTTCTAAGAGTAATAAAATGCCCAAACAAATGATAGCCGATCGTGTGTATTCGGAAGAAGTATATCATCCTACTACTGACAGTAAAGATGAAGAGGTACGAAAACTAGAGACATGTATAGATAAGCTAGAGGAAGATCAGAAAGCTTGTGTCAGAATGTTCTACTTAGAGAAGCGATCTTATCAAGAGCTAAGTGACACTCTGAAGCTCAGTTGGGCTCAAGTACGATCAAGAATACAAAACGGTAGACGCAACCTCAAAAACTGTATGAGCAATAATAAATAATGAACAACGACACACACATAGAACTACTCAAGCAATATCAGGCTGGCACTATATCTGACTCCGATAGACATGTGCTAGAACGTGCTGCGCTTGATGACCCATTTCTATTTGAAGCGATGGAAGGTTATGGTGTCTATGGAAGCATTGCCGACCATAAAGCTCTCAAAGACTTATCTCAACCTAAAAAATCAGATACTGGAAAGGTAAGATGGCTTACGGCTCGCTTCATTGGTGTGGCAGCATCATTAGTGGCTTTGATAGCGGTAACCTTCTTATTGAAAAATCAACTAAACTCAGACGCAACGAATGACCATACTAGTATTGCATCTAATGATAAAACTAGTAAATCTGAGCCTATGACTCATGTATTGGCAAATAGCAAAGATGTAGATCAAGAGATGATGCTTGAATCGCAGCCATCTGAAAATGAAGAGGCTGAAGATGATTACGTGGAACATGAAGAGAAGAAGATTGAAGAAAATACTAATGCCCCTATATCTGCCAATGAAACATCTGCTGGAGCACCAGCACCAGCAAGACCATCTGATGCTAATCTCGAAAATGGCAAGAGAAATAAATTGGACAAAAAGAAAGTCGTAAAAGAAGAATCAGTAGCAACAACAGTAGAAGCAGAAATAACTGAAAACAATATAGATGTAATACCACCTCAAGCGGACATATCGACTACGGATGATTCACGAAACGACAACCGTGCTAGTAGCCGAAAAGCTAAACCTGAAAGAGATGCTATTACATATGCGGACACGGACGGCAAAGCCAACTATATCCTTGGTAAAGTATTTGACTCCGATGGCAATACGCTAGTAGGTGCCAATGTGTATATTGAAAACACGGAAGTAGGAACTGTCACTGATTTTGAAGGTAATTTCAAATTACCAAAGTATGAGAAAGGACATCAAATGGTTATAAATTATACAGGATTCCAATCTCAAAAAATAATACTGGGAGACATTGATACTTATCAAGTTGTTATGTTCGCTTCTGAAAATCCACTATCTGAAATAGTCGTGAGTAGACCCAAAGAAGTAGATAAAAACAAAGCATTCCCTAGTATGGGAATGGAAGACTTCGATCTATACGTCAGCAAAAATAAAGAATATCCATTAGAGGTATTTGGTACTACTAAGTCTGGCACATTCAAAGTAAGTTTCAATGTCAATCCTGACGGCACCTTGTCTAATTTTACAGATGAGAGTGAAAATTGTGATGAGTGTTTTAAAGAAGCCAAGAGACTATTGCTGGGTTCAGGAAAATGGGAAACTAAGCCTGTAGGACAATTGTATAGAACTAGTTACTTATTTGAATTCTAGAGGCATATTTTTGTTTTTTTTGCTCTAGGATTTTAATTAACTTAATAAATATATCGCTTCTATTGCTAGCTTAAATAGCTGAGTCGATAGTACGATACTTTACCATCAGCATCCCTTTACCAAAGTATGGTTTCCCCTTAACAAGCCAACCCATTGTATCCGATTCAAGATACATTTTCCCTTTAGAGCTTTGTCTCTCCATAATAATAAACCGTTCGTCGAAAACGGTGTTAGTTATACTTCTTCGTTTTTTATATTCGTTAAATATTATAACTGAGCAAATCGTCATATGAAATATATAGCAGCCATTATCCTATTTACGGTATTAGGATTTTTCTTTGGGAGGTCTTTTACTTCCGCAGATTCGATAGAAAAAAATAAGATATCCGCAGAAGCGGCGCCCAATGATTCCGACAATTCCGTAGCGGCAGACCCTAACAGTAATAGGCGAACAATCGCACCTATAAAGCATATAGTCTCCGAAGAAGAAGCGACTATTAAACTATTTGAAGAGTCTGCACCTTCTGTAGTATTTATCACTACCTCTACTGTACGCCAAGATTATTGGAGTCGTAATGTAACAGAGATTCCTGCTGGCAATGGATCTGGATTCATCTGGGATAGAGAAGGACATATAGTGACTAACTATCACGTAATCGAGAAGGCAGATAAAGCACAAGTAACATTGTCAGATCAGACTACATGGGATGCAGAACTTATAGGAATCGAGCCTAATAAAGATCTCGCTATCCTGAAGATAAAAGCGCCATCAGAAAAGTTAAAGCCTATTCCAGTTGCTAGCTCACATGATCTTAGAGTGGGGCAATCTGTATTCGCTATAGGTAATCCATTTGGGCTAGACCAGACACTTACTACAGGTGTGATATCCGCATTGGGCAGAGAGATCCAATCTATTGGTGGGCGTCCGATACGTGGAGTGATACAGACTGACGCCGCCATTAATCCGGGTAACAGTGGCGGACCGCTGATAGATAGTAATGGACGCCTAATCGGTGTCAATACTATGATCTATAGTCCATCAGGTGCCTCTGCCGGTATAGGATTTTCTATTCCTTCAGATGAAGTGAATTGGGTAGTACCTGACATTATAGAGTTCGGTGAAGTAAGGCGCCCTATCTTAGGTATAAATCTAGTCGCAGAGCAACATACTAAAAGACTGAAAATGAAAGGTGCCTTGATATTGGATGTAGTACCCAATAGTCCAGCTGACAAATATGGACTAAAGTCTACTGAGAAAGATCGACAAGGGAATATCGTCTTAGGTGATCTTATTACCAAAATCAACGACGAAGTGATTTCAACCAATGCTGATTTATTTCTAGCCTTAGAGAAGTATAATTCCGGAGATACGGTACGTGTAGGATTCATTAGGGATGATCAAACAGAAAATGTAGATCTCGTCCTCGGAAGTAAGATGGATCTCAGTAAACAGTAAATTCAAAAAAAATTGAAGAATAACGAATAGAAACGCATCATAATAAAAGGGCCTTGCACGCATCGTACAAGGCCCTTTTTATATCTTATTCTTACTTTCTAAAATAAGGTCATACTAGACAAGTATAACCAAGTCTCTAGTAGATGATTAATTTATACTACTTCTGCGCTTAGTTGATCCAAGTCTCTCACGAGTAATCTTTTTCTATTAAATGTGATAAGTTCTTTGGTTCTAAGTTCGTTTAAAACTGTGGTTACAGTTTGACGTGACGTAGCTGTTAGATTGGCAATTTCTTGATGCGTAATAAACTTACGGACTACCCACTCATACCCTACTCTTTGTCCTCTTTTCTTCACTAGATCCAATAAATACTCCACGATACGTGATCTGCTATCTTTAAATACCAATGACTCCAATCTATTTTCCATCTCTAGTACTCTCGATCCCATTACTTTCATAAAAAACATCGATATACTGCTGTGATCTTTCATCATCTTACTCATCTCCTCAGAGGTAAGTACACAAGCTTTACTATCTTCCATAGCATAAGCAAAATCTCTTCTTTTCTCTTCTCCGATCATTGCCAACTCTCCGAATACTTCCCCAGTATTGAGTATAGCTTTAGTGATCTCTTTTCCATTTTCACCTAAAGTACCAATCTTAACTCTACCTTCTACTAAAAAGAAGATTTTGTCAGAGCTTTGATCTGGCAAATACACATATTCGCCTTTCTTAAATACCTTATGATCTTCAGAATCAGAAACTCCAGAAACCTTATTAGGACAGAAAATCCCAGTAACGTCTATATTTTCTAAAAACCAAAGTGATTGATCCTTCATACTGATTTTATTTTGATTTGATGCTGTGTCGAAGTTAGCATAATTTAACGCAAGTCCCATATGAATGTCTTTTATCACCTATACGACACTTCATAGATTATGGTTGCCTGTCTACTACAATAAATAGAATGCACAAATTGTTTCGAAAAATACCTGTCGTAACAAATGTCTAATTCTCAACGAAAATATTTTAGAAAAAAGTATTATTTGTCAATCTTGAGATCAAATCGAGTTCTTAGCTCGGCTAAAAGCGGATTTTTGTTATTCATAAGCTCGTACTTCTCTCGATTATTATACAATGTCTTAGGTTTCTCTTGTTTCACCTCAGGAAACAAAGATTTATCAACTATCACATCCAGGATCAAATCTTCTGCTCCTAGCTGCTCTCTCAGCAAATCCTTAAGTCTGTCTTCCTGAAGTATGATATTTCTACCGTTTTCTGATCCTACCTTCACTGTAATCGTCCGTCCGGCTAAGCTTCTAAAACTATTTTTCATAGCAACTTTAACACTAGCAGAGTCATTCTCTTCAAAATAGTCTATCCATATCTTATCTACAAGTTCAATACTCATGGCTTTCCTAGCTTGCTTCTTAGCTTCCTCTTCCGCCTTCACCATATTCATAATAGAGTCTAGCGAACTTAAGGAAGAAGCACTTTTTACTGTAGGTGCTGATGCTGGCGTCGATGTTGCTGTCGGAGCTGGTGTTGATGTCGGAGGAGCTGCTTCAGTCGTTGGTGCAAGGCTAGACGGTCTAGGAACCGTAACTGGTGGCTCATTAACTTCCACTTTTTCAGTAGTGGTTGGTACTACCCGTTCTGGTACAGCTTGTGCATTAGGATTTATCCGAGGACTTTCCTCTAATCGAGGAGGCGCCAAACTCGTAGGTCTAGGCTTTTCAGCTAGTTCAGGGATATCATTTGTAATAGTAGATGAGGTTGGCGTCGTCACCGCATCACTTGCTTCCTCAAAATCGTTACCGACTAGAGTTTTTTTTTCAGCGCCAGCCGCCTGAGGTATCAGATCTGCATCTATGGCTCTATTCAGATAACATATCTTACTCAGAGCAATCTCAGCATAAAGCCTTTTGTTACTCGCTGTAGATAATGACATATCGCACTGATTTAACAAATTGAGGGCAGAGAGCAAAAATGAGTTAGTACATATGGTCGCTTGATCGTGATATCTCTTCATCGCTCCTTCGCTTATCTCTAGTATAGATAAAGTATCTGGATGACGGCATACCATCAGATTACGCATATGCTCTGACATCCCTTGGATAAACAGATCTACCTCAAACCCTTGCTTCATTACATCATCTAAAGTCAATAGTATCTGACTAAAATCTTCTCTGAGCAGATAATCTGTCATTTTGAAGAAATAATCGTAATCCAATACATTAAGCTGTGTAATTACTTCTTGGTAAGTAATGTTGTCACTAGACGCACTGGCTATCTTATCATATATCGAAAGGGCATCTCTCATGGCACCATCTGCTTTCTGAGCGATCATTTGCAATGCTTCTGGCTCTGCAGTACGATTTTCAGCTTTACATATATGCTCTAGCTGCTGTACGATATGAGATATTTGTATTCTTTTAAAATCGAAAATCTGACACCGACTCAGTATCGTAGGTAATATTTTATGCTTCTCCGTAGTGGCCAAAATAAATATAGCATACGGTGGTGGCTCCTCTAAAGTCTTAAGAAATGCGTTAAATGCCGCAGTAGAAAGCATATGGACCTCATCTATGATGAATACCTTATGAGACCCTTGCTGAGGCTGAAATCTTACTTGCTCTATCAGTGTACGTATAGCCTCTACACTATTATTAGATGCCGCATCCAACTCTATGATATTGAAAGATGCACTATCGCTAAAGGATTTACAAGATCCACATTCATTACATGGATCTACGCCATCGATCTTATTTTCACAGTTGATCACCTTAGCTAGGATACGTGCACAGGTAGTCTTACCTACCCCACGCGGCCCACAGAATAAAAAGGCATGAGCCAACTTATCCCCAATCAGAGCATTCTTAAGCGTCTTAGCCACGTGGTCTTGGCCAATCACCTCATCAAAGGTCGCTGGTCTATACTTCCGTGCTGATACTACAAATTTGCTCATCTTGCTTAATATGATTTCCTGTTTGCGTCAAAGGTAAGAAACTGAGTCAATTTCCAAACTCTAATTACTATCTTCGAACCTAATAATTCTATATAGGTTTAGTTTAGAAAATATCCATCAAAAATGAAAATAACTGTAGCACAGATCAATTACCACATCGGCAACTTTGACGCGAATGTAGATAAGATGCTAAAAGCCGTAGAAGAAGCCAAAGCCGCTGGATCAGATATTGTCTGCTTTAGTGAGTTAGCGACTTGTGCTTATCCACCAAGAGATTTTCTGGAATTTGAAGACTTTATCAATAGAGCTGAGCAAAGCATCCACAGACTCGCAGAAGCAGCTGATGGTATAGCTATAGTAGTAGGCTCTCCAAGTCGAAATCCTGTCATTGAGGGTAAGGACCTGTATAACTCAGTGTATTTCTTAGCCGACAAAGCAGTGAAATATGTACAGCATAAGACTTTACTACCTACTTATGATGTATTCGATGAGTATAGATATTTTGAGCCAGCCTCAGAATGGGGAGTAGTAGAGTACAAAGGAAAAAAAATAGCTCTTACTGTATGTGAAGACATATGGAATATCGGAAACGAAAATCCATTATATACTATATGCCCATTAGACGAGATGATCAAGTATGAGCCTGACTTCATCATCAATGTGTCCGCTTCTCCATTTTCATATGTGCACTCTCAAGAAAGATTACATGTATGCATAGAGAATGTCAAGAGATATAATATTCCATTATTTTACATAAACCATGTAGGCGCACAGACCGAACTTATTTTTGATGGTGGATCTGTAATCGCTTCTCCTAATGGCAAGATATATGAAGAACTACCCTACTTTGTGGAGGCGATCCAGCATTATGAGTTAGATGAAATTATGAAGGGTGAGCAAGAGATACTCCAACCCAAAGACAAGATTAAAGATATACATGATGCTATTGTGTTGGGGATCAAAGATTACTTCGGCAAACTTGGATTTACCAAAGCAGTACTTGGCCTGTCTGGAGGTATAGATAGTGCGGTCACGGCAGTATTAGCTGCTAGAGCCTTAGGTCCAGAGAATGTCCGTGTGCTACTCATGCCTTCACAGTTTTCTAGTGATCACTCTGTCGATGATGCTGTGGCATTAGCCAAAAACTTAGGCATACAATACGACATCATTGCTATCAAAGACATGTATGATGCATATTTAGATAAGCTATCTCCAATCTTTGGTGATCTGCCATTTAATGTGACTGAAGAAAACATACAGGCACGAGTAAGAGGTACGCTTAATATGGCCATCTCTAACAAGTTTGGTAATATACTGCTCAATACTTCCAACAAGAGTGAAATGGCTGTAGGATACGGCACCCTATATGGCGATCTAGCTGGAGGTATCTCTGTCATTGGTGATGTGTACAAAACGGATGTTTTTCGCATGGCGGAGTATATGAATAAAGATGGCGTGGTCGTTCCTGTTAACACTATCACAAAGCCACCTAGTGCAGAACTTAGGCCAAATCAAAAAGATAGTGACAGCCTTCCTGACTACGATATACTAGATGAAATACTCGAACTATATATAGAAAACCACAAAGGCCCTAAAGAAATCATAGCAGCCGGTCACGACCCTGCACTGGTAAAGCGCATACTCAGATTAGTCAATATCAATGAATTTAAAAGGTATCAAACTGCACCTACATTAAGGGTGTCGCCTAAGGCATTTGGTATGGGTAGAAGGATGCCTATAGTGGCGAAGTATCTTTCATAGATATCCCCCATGCATTAATATAACTAGCTATCTCGATTGAGTATGAGTAATGGTATAAATTAGCAAAAGGTATTGAGATAATATGCAAGAAAATACATATCGAAATACACTATCTAAGCATTTACAAATGTTGATAAACGTTTGATTGACATTTGTAAATGTTTACGAAAAATAAGCTGAAATGCGGCTATACTATAGCATTAATAGCAGGATATAAGGTATATATCCGCCACTATCGTACATTTAGAGTGGCAGATATAGAGATGTTAGTACCAATTAGAATAAAATTAGAAACTCATGGGATTGAAATTTAGAAGAAGACAGAAGCTATTTCCTGGCGTATACGTAAACTTTAGTGCTAAAGGTATTAGTACGACCGTTGGAGTTAAAGGATTGAGTGCCAATTTCAATAAAACTGGAACGTATCTAAATACTGGGATTCCTGGAACTGGATTGTATGATAGGCAAAAAATATCAGGCAAAAAAAAGGCTGGTAAATCACCTATTCACAAAAGTTCTATCTCCGACTTAATAGATAACGAACTCGATAGTTATGTATTTATCCCTGAGGAACTTAAAGGAGAAATTAAAAGTGAAAGTGCGAATCAAGTAACAAGCTCGAGTTTAAAAGCGGTTAAACAAACTTTTATCGCCGCTTATCAAGAAAAACTTGAGATTG
>CALKJD010000117.1 GCA_937995755.1 uncultured Saprospiraceae bacterium
GAATTCTTTATTACGCATTACAAAAGAGACCATCTCTGGCTTCTTACCATCATGTGCTATGAGTGCTATATTGATCATATGATATTATAGATTATTTTAATGCGAAGATAAGGGTTTGGTGTGATAATTAATAAACATAAATAGAGGTGATAAGATTATCAATAGTTTAATTAATCTAAGCAGTTTCTATATTTGTGTAAAATATACGCATTTGAAGCTCAAACAAAATATCAATTTAGCAGTCGACGGTATCATCTTTGGTTATCAAGATCATCAGTTGTATGTCTTACTGATTAAGCAGAAGTATGGATCACAGAAGGATAAATGGGCGCTTCCTGGTGGATTTGTACTGGATGATGAGAAACTGATAGATGCTGTAAAGCGTGAAGTGAAAGAAGAAACGGGTGTAAAAGTGCAGTATCTAGAACAGCTATATACTTTTGGAGATGATATTGATCGAGATCCGAGGTTTAGAGTGGTGTCAGTGGCTTACTTTGGTACGGTCAACCCTAAGCATATGGAGCTAAAGCCTACTACGGATGCGTTAGACGCCCAATGGTTTAGCATTGCTAAGATGCCCAAGTTAGCTTTTGATCATAATAAGATCATAGAGGTGGCTTTGGATCGTCTAAGGGGCAAATTGAATTATCAACCCATTGGATTTAACCTTCTAGACAGTAAGTTTCCGTTTTCAGATCTAGAACAACTGTACATGACTATCCTAGATAGAGATATAGATCGTCGAAACTTCCGTAAAAAGATACTAAGCTTTGGATTTCTAGAAGAAACGGATGAATTTCATAAGGCTGGAAGTGGTCGTCCAGGAAAATTATTTAAGTTTAACTCAAAGAAATACAAGGAGTTAGAGCAGGAAGGAATCAGCCTAGAAATTAAGTTTGCGTAAATAATACGCAAATAACTTGCGAAATGGAATAAGTAAATCTATATTTGTGTAAATTGTACGCAAATGAAAGCATTAAACTTAGATCCAACTTTTAGACCTTATCCACACTTACCAGAAGTAGAGTTTCAATCCTTTAGCTTTTCTGGAGGTGAACCTCATATCAAGATAGTGCCTGATTCCGTAGGCGACAAAATCATAATTACTCATAGAATATGTTCATTTAACGACTTTGGGCTATTGCTTATATCTGTAGATGCACTTAGGAGGTTAGATGTACAGCATATAGAGGTGTTCATTCCATATTTTCCAGCAGCAAGACAAGATAGAGTTATGGTAGAAGGGGAGTCTCTCAGCGTAAAAGTCTACGCTGATATTCTTAATACTCTGGGATTAGCAAAGGTGCATGTATATGATCCACATTCTGAAGTTACCTCTGCAGTACTTAATAATAGCAAATCAATTAATAATCACAGTCTTGTAAGCAAAGTAGTGGATCACATTGGTAAAGATATGTACATTGTATCGCCAGATGGTGGGGCCCTAAAGAAAATTCATAAGGTTGCCGCACATTTGCAAGATTATGAAGTGGTGGAATGTGGAAAAAGTAGAGATGTGAAGACAGGAAAGCTTTCTGGATTTACCGTTCCCTTAGATGATTTAAATGGAAAGGCGTGTCTCATTATCGATGACATTTGTGATGGTGGCGGTACATTTATGGGCCTTGCAGAAGAGTTAAAAGCTAAGAATTCTGGTCCTCTATACTTAGTGGTAAGTCATGGAATTTTTAGTAAAGGACTTGATAAATTGAAAGGCTACTTTAAAATAATTTTTACTACAGATAGTTTCAAAGAGATAGAAGATGATAAAGTAGTGCAAATAAAAATGAGTGAAATATTATGAAACATACTTTAGCACATATACAACAGAGATATACTGAGGGTGAGGTATTGGATTACTTGTTTTTTTGGGGACACCAACCTAGTAAAGATGGCAGGATATTAAAGTCTTGTTTAAGTCAATGGTGGATGTCTAGATTCATAGAAAACAATACTATCTATAAATCAGCAGAGCATTATATGATGGAAGGTAAAGCTAGAGTGTTTAATGATCCTGAGATAGCAAAGAAGATTATATCAGCGGACAGTCCCAAAAAGGTAAAATCTCTAGGAAGAGAGATTAAGGGGTTCAGTGATAAAGTATGGGATGAACATAAATACGAAATAGTAAAGCAAGCCAATTATTTAAAGTTTACTCAGAATGAAGGTCTGCAGAACTTTCTGTTAAATACGGAAGATTTAATTTTAGTAGAAGCTAGTCCAGTAGATTCTGTTTGGGGTGTGGGTATGGCTGAAGACGATCCTAATATAACTAACCCATACGAATGGAAAGGATTAAATTTGCTTGGATGTATACTTATGGAGATCAGAGATGAAATCAATTATATAAATAGAAAAAGAAATGCTAGGCTATAGGTTCGCTGAAAATATTGGTTTAAGAGAGCGAGATTTTCCTTTTGTTTTTTTACAGGATATGTAGATATGGATATAGTAATGATTAAACTAATGAAAGTGACTTCAATAGACTAAAGGGTAAGTTGTAAAATAGAAAGTAATTATAAAAAGTGCTATAATAAAACATAAGGAATATTTGAAATCAATTGCACAGGAGTGAGTGATCTTTAATTTTTGAGGATTAAGTACAGGTTATTTTAATCTGTTTAAATAAAAGTAAGAATAAACAAATATGAAAGCTATAGACTTAAAACATAAAAGTAAATTTCTAAGCCTAGTGCTTAGACACAATCCTGCAATGATTGACCTAAATATTGATAGGAATGGCTGGGCAGATGTAGAAGAATTAATACAAAAGTCAAGACTTAAAAAAGTAAAGTTGACATATGAAATATTAGATGTAGTTGTAAAAACTAAAGGTAAGCAACAATTTGAGTATAATGAGGATATGACTCGGATACGCGCATTTCAAGGGTACCCATCAAGTAATGATATTGCACTAAAGGCTGTAGAACCACCATATAAATTATATCATGGTACTTCGATTGATAATGTAGATTCTATCGAAAAAAGTGGAATTGAAAAACGCAGTAAACAATATGTACATCTTAGTATTGATAGAGCAACAGCTATCAATGTAGGCGCGAGGCATGGCAAGCCAAGTGTATTGATAATAGATGCTGAGCAAATGTATTTAGATGGTTTGAAATTTTATCATTCTAAGAATGATGTTTGGTTGACAGACTATATAGATCCTAAGTATATTAAATAGAGAATAAGCAATAGATGAGTAAAAGGACATTTGTCATAGGTGATATTCATGGAGGTTACAAAGCGCTTAAGCAACTGCTGGCTAAAGTAGAGTTGACTGCTGAGGATACACTTATTCTTCTCGGAGATTTAGTGGATGGCTGGAGCGAATCTTATAAAGTAGTAGAGTTTCTAATAGAATTAGAGCAAACAAATTCGTGTATTTTCATTAAAGGGAATCACGATCTATATTGTGAGTATTGGCTTGCTACTGGAGAGACAAATGAGAATTGGCAGCAACATGGTGGTATGGCTACTATATCTGGATATAAAGATAAAAGTGAAGATGATAAGCAAAGGCATATTTCATTTTTTAGAAGAATGAAGTATTATCATATAGACGAACAAAACAGATTGTTTGTACACGCAGGATTTACATCACTTCATGGTCCTGAGAAAGAACAGAGCGAATCTAATTTTATTTGGGATCGCACTTTACTAGAGTTGGCGTTGGCCACGGACGATAGGCTACCGATAAATTCTCCGAGATATCCTAAGCGACTTAAGCACTTCTATGAGATTTATATTGGACATACCCCTACGCAGAATTATGGTAGCGAACAGCCTATCCACGCTACTAATCTTTATGACATAGATACAGGAGCAGCCTTTAAAGGAAGATTGACAGCCATGGAAATTGATACAAAAGAACTATGGCAAAGTGAACCAGTATATTTGTTGTACCCCAAAGAGAAAGGAAGAAATAAAATATAAGAAACTATTAGATCACATTCAAAACCCACATTATGACAAATCCACTATTATATACAGACGGTTACAAGGTAGATCATAGAAGACAATATCCAGAAGGGACATCGTTGGTGTATTCTAACTGGACACCAAGAAAAAGTAGAATCGAAGGAGTAGAGGAGATTGTATTTTTTGGATTGCAGTATTTTATCAAAAAGTATATCATTGCAGATTTTGATAATAATTTTTTCGCTCGACCAAAGGAAGAGGTGTTGAGAGAATATACTCGCAGAATAAATAATTATTTAGGACCTAATGCTGTGGGAATTGATCATATCGGCGACTTACATGATCTAGGCTATATTCCTATGGTTTTCAAAGCATTGCCAGAAGGCGTGTCTGTACCTATAAGAGTTCCTATGTTTACGATGTTCAATACAAAAACGGAATTCTTTTGGTTGACAAATTATTTTGAGACGATTCTTTCGACTACTGTTTGGATGCCTTGTAACTCAGCCACTATAGCAAAACAGTATCGATTAATACTAGATAAGTATGCTGCTGAGACATCTTCAGTGCCAGAATTTGTAGATTGGCAAGGACACGATTTTTCTATGCGAGGGATGGCTGGATTAGAAGCCGCGTTGATGAGTGCATCAGGACACCTATTGAGTTTTACGGGTACAGATACGATTCCGGCGATTGATTTTCTAGAAGAGTACTACAATGCTAATTCTGATGAAGAGCTAGTTGGAGGATCTGTAGCAGCGACAGAACATTCTGTGATGAGCATGGGTACAAATGAAGGTGAGATGCAGACTTTCAAAAGATTGGTAACCGAGGTATATCCAAATGGAGTTGTATCGGTAGTGTCTGACACTTGGGATCTATGGAAAGTTTTGACTGAGTATTTACCAGCACTAAAGTCAGAAATTTTGGCAAGAGAAGGAAAAGTAGTCATCAGACCAGACAGTGGTGATCCTGTAAAGATCATTTGTGGTAATGCAGAGGGTGAACATGAGGCTGAAAGGAAAGGCGTTGTAGAATTGCTTTGGGACATATTTGGGGGGCAAGTAAATGACAAAGGATATAAAGAATTGGACGCACATATAGGAGCGATATATGGTGACAGTATCACTCTAGAGAGAGCAAGAAATATATGTGAAGGATTGAAAGCTAAAGGTTTTGCTTCTACCAATGTCGTTCTAGGTGTAGGATCATTCACTTATCAGTACAATACCAGAGATACTTTCGGATTTGCAATGAAAGCCACCTACGGCGAAGTGAATGGAGAAGGTAGAAACATCTATAAAGATCCTGTAACCGATGACGGCACTAAGAAGTCCGCAAAAGGATTAATTAAAATTGTAAAGGATGGAGATTCTTATGCTCTTGTAGATCAGGTGAGCTGGGAAGAAGAAGGTAGAGGAGAATTGAAAGAAGTATTTAGAGATGGCAAATTGTTGGTAGATGAGAAGTTGAGTGATATCAGAAGTAGGGTTAGGAAATAGTTGTTTACATTAAATAGAAACTATGTGGTTTGAAGATTTAATGGGTTTTAAAGAATTGAACCATGAAAACGTTCATAATAATATTGGTGTAGATGGGGAATACCTTTTTTCCAAAGTAAACAATGAAAAGTATAAGTATGGAAATCTTGAGTTAGTTTCTCTTAAAGACTTGAGACAAAAAATCACTGCGCCCAAGACTAATATTATAAAAATAACTGTTGCGGAGAAAGTGGGCGATGTGCAGATGCTTCATAAAGATGTGAGAAATGAAAATGCAGTTTTTCAAGCTGCATCACAATTTAATCTATTGGAGATGGTCGATCCTTCTGTATCACCAGAATCTGGGGTAGCGAATTATCAGCTGGATAGAACTCAAGGTCCAGCATGTGCTATAGCCTGTGGCGCTGGGACTATTTATAGAAATTATTTTGTAGACGTCAAAGGATTAAAAGGTCAAACTCGCAATAACCAAATTGATGGATTAGAAGATATTGGAAAGATTCTTAAAAACAAGGAATTAGATCTGTGGAAAATGCAGAACGGTTACGCTTTTCCCTCTTCTGAAGGTATTGCATATATTAACAACCATCTTTCTAGTTTATCGGATGTAGCCTATGATATACTACTCAGTAACTTAAAAGTAGGAGTGCAATGGAATACTGAAGTTACAATATCTAATACCAGACATACGGTCAATCAAGTATATTGTTCTGCTTTACCGGTGGCTTATTCTCAGTTGGAAGATGATCTATTTGAACCCTTTGCACAATTGGTATTAGATGCTACCTATGAGGCAACTATTCTCACAGCAATCCAAAACTTAGAAACCAGCGGAAATAATAAATTGTTTTTAACATTAGTAGGTGGTGGAGTATTTGGTAATAAATTGTCTTGGATATTTTCTGCTATTCGTAAGGCGGTTATGAGGTATAAGTATTTTCCACTAGATATACAGATTGTTAGTTTTGGTGGATCTAATCTTTACGTGGAGACTTTCTGCGATTCGATTGATAAGGAAGTAAATAATAAGCCATCTAGTACCTAAGCGTACATTTCTAATAGAAGACTCACCTAGGTTAACTTAGATTAAATTTAATTTCTTCATATTGTAAGAAATTTACTAATCATATGGGAAGACATCAACTATTACTACTCTGCTCGATATTAATAATATCAATTACTGCATCAGCGCAAAACAAAAAGCAACTTACTCCTGATAATTATAAATCATGGAATCGCATTAAAGATGTAAAGATCTCAAGCAATGGAGACAATGTAATCTATACACTCTCTGGCGAAAGAACAAATAAAGAGTTGCATCTATATAGTACGAGAAATAAAGGAACTTATACATTTCCTAGAGTCGACCAACCAGTTATTGATTATGATGGCAATGTTATTGTTTGGAAATCTATAGCCGATGTGGATTCTATCCGTGCGATGAAAAGACGAAAGGTAGATGATAAAGACTTACCTGGCGATAGTCTGTCTATTTTCGATATAGACAAAGGGAAGATTGCGGTCATGCACACATTGAAGTCTTATAAAGTGCCAAGAGAATATGGTGGTTATATAGCTTATCAATTAGAGCCAGGAGGACATCCAACGGATTCACTACTCTTGAGTAGATTTAAGAAAAAGGAATCCAAAGAGGATGGAAGCCGTATGATTCTAAGAGATCTCAATACCGAAAAGGAAGATACTTTTTTCTTTGTCAAAGATTATGCATTTGCCATGGAAGGAAAGAAGTTAGTCTATCATACTACTGGTGATGATTCTTTGCGTATTGCTGGTGTGCATGTAGTAGATTTATTGTCTGGTCAAGATCAAGAAATATTAAAAACAAAAGGAGATGTATACCATTTGGGATTTGATAAAGGTGGTGATCAATTGACATTTACAGTAGATAGCGATACTACGGAGATTCGTCATAGACCTTATGAATTGTACAAGTGGTCTAGTGGATCGACAGTTGCTACACTAGTAGCTGATAACAAGAGTGACTTCTTGCCTAATGGTTGGGAGATGAATAATTATGATGCACCATATTTTTCAGAAGATGGAAGTAAATTATTTTTTCATATTGCTCCACCAATTCTATTGCAGGATGATCGAATTCTGGATGATGAAATTGTGAATGTTGAAGTATGGTCGCATACGGATGGACTGTTGCATACACAACAAAAGATAAGAGAGGCTAGCGAAAGAGAAAAAAATTATCTCTGCTACTATGATATTCAAAATAGTGGATTTGTACAATTGGCCTCAGAAAAAGTACATGATCTACAAACTAGGGAGGATGCAAAATATGCTATCGGAATTGATGATACTAAATACCAACAAACTATCAGTTGGTTAGGGTACTCTTATAAAGATATCTACAAGATAGATATGTCGACTGGAGAAGAGAAGCTAATAATATCCAAGACGCCTAGTTATCCACGGTTGTCTCCAGCAGGTCATTATATGTATTGGTATGATCGTGAAGCAAGAAAGCATTTTGCCTATGATTTATCTCTGGATAAGACATTTTTATTGACAGATACTGATATGGGTACTTTCTATGATGAGGAAAATGATAGACCTATGGATCCTAGAGAATATGGATTTGGTGGTTGGACGGCGGATGAAGAATCTGTGGTAATTTATGATAGATATGATATTTGGCTTTCAGATCCTAGGCAAAGTAGAAAAACTAGAAAGGTAACTGATGGTCGCAAAAATAAAATCGAATACAGAATAGTACAATTAGATAGAGAGCGAGATTATCTATCATCGGATAAGTGGTTAGTAAGTTATGTTAATCATAATACGAAGGAAGAAGGGTTTGCCAATTTGGATGTAATGAGTGGCCAAGTAGAAGTACTTTTTTCTGGTCCGTATCAGATCGATACGTCACCTTACAAAGCTAAGAATAGTAATGATATTATATGGACAAAAGAGAACTATGACATATTTCCAGATTTAATACACAGTGATACTTTATTTACAGAAGCACTTAAAATATCTAATGCTAATCCTCAACAGTCAGAATACAATTGGGGCTCTATACAAATGCACACATGGACAGATGATGATAAGATTGAAAGGAAAGGTTTATTAGTAATACCTGATGGATTTGATCCAAATAAAAAGTATCCAATGCTCGTCAATTTTTATGAACGAAGCTCGCAAAATCTACATAGACATAGAGCGCCATATGCGCATAGATCGATAATTAATTATACGTATTACACAAGTAAAGGTTATGTGATTTTTAATCCTGATGTCTACTATAAAAATGGATATCCAGGGAAGAGTAGTGAGATAGCAGTACTGTCTGGAGTAGAGTCACTTATTGATAAGGGATTCATTGATAAAGAACGGATTGGTGTGCAGGGTCATAGCTGGGGAGGATATCAAGTGGCTCATTTACTGACCAAGACAGATATGTTTAAGTGTGCAGAGTCAGGAGCACCTGTGGTCAATATGATTTCTGCGTATGGAGGTATTCGTTGGGGCAGTGGTAGGAGTCGTCAGTTTCAGTATGAAAAAACGCAAAGTCGATTAGGTGCTACATTATGGGAAAATCCAGAGTTATATATTGAAAATTCTCCAGTATTTAATCTAGATAAAGTAAATACACCAGTTTTGATATTACATAATGATGGTGATGGTGCAGTACCATGGTATCAAGGGATAGAATACTTTGTAGGCTTGCGTCGATTAGCTAAGCCAGCTTGGATGCTCAATTATAATGACGAGCCGCACTGGCCAGTTAAATGGCAAAATCGATTAGATTTCAATATGAGAATGGAACAGTTTTTTGACCATTACTTAATGGATGCACCTATGCCAAGATGGATGAGGCGCGGAGTGCCTGCAATCGAAAAAGGAATACTGCAAGGAATGGAGTTGGACCGATAATAGAGTCTTGGGCCTATAATAATAGCAGCAAATTTGACAACATCTTAAAAGTATGATTCAGCCAAATGTGCGGATATACCTTTAAGATGTTGTCTTTCTAAATATGGAATTAAGTAAGATTATATTTATTTCTAACCCTCGCCAAATCTATCTTTTGGAAAACTAATTTCTGTCTTTCCGTGTGGAGTCGGTTCATCATTTTCGTTGAGGTTGACAAATATCATTTTGTCGATAGTAAGTATTGCACACCTGTTCAGTTTGTCTCGTACTTCACATCTTAATGTGAGTGAGGTGCGACCAAATTTAGTGGCTACAATCCCAATTTCTACAATGTCTCCTTGCTTAGGTGCGGATATAAAATCTATCTCTGACATGTACTTAGTTACTATTTTTCTATTGTCTAGTTGGATCATGGCATATAGTGCGGCTTCTTCATCTATCCATTGCAGTAGACGACCTCCGAATAATGTGTTGTTCGGATTTAGGTCTTCTGGTTTTACCCATTTTCGTGTATGAAATCTCATGATATTATATTTTGTGGTGAGCGAAAAAATGCTCAAATTTTTATTTAAAATCTATATGTCTCTATATAAGAAACGCTTTGGTTGATGAATAGTTTTTTGTACTATTGGCAAGTAAGGTATTTGTATTGTATTAATACTATTGCACTATTTTATATTTATGCTTTATAAAGTCTTATGCGAATATTCACCTTGATACCTTTTATTCCAACTGATATATCCCCAGATGCAGATGACTAGATACACAGCAAATAATCCAGCAATAATCCAAAGGCCTTTGTAGAGATATAGTGGAATAGCAACTAGATCTACTATGATCCAGAGCCACCAATTTTGTAAATATTTTTTAGCTAATAGGTATTGGGCGACAAGACTGCCACTAGTGGTGAAGGCATCAAAGAAAGGTAAATCGGCATCTGTAAATGTAGACATCAAATACCCTAATATACCACAACCTATAATAGTCGTAATGGCGGAATAGATCAATCCATTGTTAGAAAGTAATTTTGTAGGAGTAACGGTTTCTGTATCTCTTTTTTGCGTCCATACTATCCATCCGTAAATATTAAGAATGATGTAGATGATATGTAAACCTAAGTCAGAATACAGTTTTTCAAAGAAAAATATATAGGCTAAGATAGATACACTTACAATTGCAAATGGCCAAGCGATTACTTTCTCCTTAGCTTGTAATGCAACCGAGGCTATTCCTGTTATAGTAGCTATGATTTCAAGTTCGGTCATAGAGTAGATTTTAATGATGATATGATAATAGTCAATTTTGGAATAGCAATCTCGGCGATGGCTATTACTTCCTTATGACTGGGCTCTTGTATATCATATGTGATAGGATAATAAGTGCACACTGGAATCGAATATAGTTTGTAGTTGGCATTTATACCGTTGAGATATATTTGTTCGGGTAGCATCGACATACCTACTAGATCGGCACCTAACTTAGCCAACATTTTATATTCTGCTACAGTACCTAACGCAGGCCCTTTTTGATAAGCGTAAGTGGCTCCAATAGAAGTAGTGTTAGATCTATTGATTGTTGTTGAGGTGAGGTTCTTTATATTTTCAAGTGTAATGATATCTGATACTTCTTGCCACTCACCAACTTTGATATGTTTGCTGAGTGCTCCACTTGCAGACGTAACGAGCCAATGATCAATTACATAGTTTTGATGGACATACTTCAATGGTGATATGCTTTGTCCGTAGTCATACCCTTCGTACATATGTAATTTGCCAGAGAGGAGAATTACTTCTTGACCATTGATTCGTGCTTCATAGATGATGTGATCATGACCTTCTAGGGGCAATATTTTAAAGTCGGCGAAGCATTGATAGGCGACAGTGTTTTCTATCTCTATCAGTTCTGTTAAACTGTTCATTCCAGATCCAAGTACAATTGCTATCAAGCTTTTAGTTTTTTATGTTTACTGCCATCTTATTGACATTATGGGGTATAGCGCTATACGGTAACTGCAGCTAAGTAATTGAACTGCTAAGTAGAGACCCTTTATATCACAGATATACTGCGTGCTATTACCATAATTGTTTGCAATGCGTGGCTAATGGCCACAGACACGAAGTATTATCTTGAGATATTAAAGATATGGTTTGATATTTAAACTTGTACTTGTTCTTATTACCTTTGGGCACACTTACTAAATCAATCACTTATTTAATACTAATACCGCAATGAAAACAACATCACTTACTCAAGTACATATCGATCTAGGCGCCAAAATGGCAGAATTTGCAGGGTATAATATGCCGATTAGCTATGCTGGAATCAAGGAGGAGCATATGGCAGTGCGAGAAAACTGTGGAATATTTGACGTGTCACACATGGGTGAGTTTTTGGTGAAAGGTAAGGAAGCGCTGGATCTTGTACAGAAAGTAACGAGCAATGATGCGAGTACGCTAGAGATCGGTCATGCACAGTATAGCTGTATGCCTAACCTTGTAGGTGGTATAGTGGATGATTTGCTGGTATACAGATTAGATGAAGATAAATGTGCAGATGGTGAAATGGCTTTTATGCTCGTAGTCAATGCCTCTAACATAGAGAAAGATTGGAACTGGATAGAGCAGAATAATAGCTTCGACTGTAAGATGACTAACATCTCGGATAACGCTGGTCTACTAGCGATACAGGGGCCTAAAGCGGTAGAGTTATTACAAAATCTTACTGAAACCAACCTTAGCGAAATAGAATACTACCATTTTACTAAGGGATCAGTAGCTGGAATCGATAACGTGATCATATCTGCTACAGGATATACAGGAAGTGGAGGATTTGAGCTTTATGTAGATAATGAGCACCTTAAGACGCTTTGGGATGCCATCGTAGCTATAGGTGAGCCATATGGTTTGCAGCCAGCAGGTCTCGGAGCAAGAGATACGCTGAGATTAGAGAAGGGATTCTGCCTGTATGGCAATGATATCAATGATGAAACATCGCCTATAGAAGCAGGATTAGGTTGGATTACTAAGCTGAAGCAAGATTCTGACTTTAACAGTAAACAACTATTTATTCAGCAAAAAGAAAATGGTGTAGAAAAAAGACTTGTAGCTTTTAAAGTGGCGGATAGACGTGTACCAAGACATGGTTACAAGATCTTCTCTGAAGATGGAGAGATGGAAATCGGTGAAGTGACTTCAGGAACACAGTCTCCATGCTTAGATTGCCCTATAGGTATGGGTTATGTGAAGGTAGGACATCACAAAAGAGGGAGTACTATCCATTTTCAAGCGGGTAAAAAACTGATGAAAGCAGAGATTGTAAAGCTTCCATTTGTATAGATTATAGCTATTTGTTACAGTATAGATAAGGGCGATTTCACTAAGTAGACTAATGATAAATAATCTACTTGTTGAACAATTTGCGATAGATAACTATTATCTTCCGTGAGTAATATTCGTATCACATTATTTAATAATTCATGCAACTCGACGAAGGAAAAGAGAAATTCATTCTCGCCTGGGGCAAACTAGCTCTTGAGTGGGGAGTCAATAAAACTATGGGTCAAGTCCATGGTTTGTTGCTCGTAGCACATAGTCCGCTGAGCTGTGAAGATGTCATGGATCACCTTAAGATATCAAGAGGTAATGCCAACACAACCATCAGAGCACTAGTGGATTGGGGCATTGTGTATAAGCATAATATCGTTGGAGAGCGCAAAGATTACTTTATAGCTGAAAAGGACGTTTGGCAAGTATTTACTAAAATACTTATCAAAAGAAAGCAGAAAGAGCTTGATCCGATGATCAAAATGCTGGGAAATGTCTCTACAGTTGAGGGTAAATGCGAAGCTTCAGACGAATTTTGTAAGATGATTAAAGATCTGAAGCACTTTTCTACCAGAGCAGACTCTATGCTAGATACCATCTTAAAATCTAAGGGAAATATGCTACTTGGAGGCTTTATGAAGTTTGGAAAATAGAATTAGCTATAAATGGCATAGTATTCTATTAGTATATAGTAGAATAACATCTGTCAACAACAGAAATCCTATTGAAAACAATAAAATGTAACTGCCAATATTCAGATTATAGTTACCTTTCCATCGCATGTTAGATACTCGAGATATACTTAATAAATTCAGTAATACTTTACACTCGTCGGTGGAGAAAGTATATGATAGAGACACGCTATCTGAGTATATCAAGACAATGTCCATAGAGACGCCTACATTGGCCTCTCAGATATCTAACATAGGGACAATGTATGATGCTATTGTTACCAATAGGAAAGACTTACAGCCTATCGATACCGACAAATTTATCATACTTCACTATTGGACAGAAGAGGCCAAGAACTTCATGATACTTTGGCGTGATATATTGTTGGAGGGTACCAAGGCGTATCATTATCAACAAGATGATATCGTAGATCATATATCTGTCAAAAAGATGTTAGATCAATCCAAAGCAATTCTCTTAGAAAGCATAAAGTCATTGGAACAGGTCTATCCCAATAAGATCGCAGAGCTAGGGACAGATTCTGGGCAAGTAGAAAAGAAAGTGCTACAGTGGGAAAAGCAAATCAACCCATGGACTGAGTATAACAGACAGATAAAGATTCTTACCGAGCAATGCCGTGGCATATCTAACTTAAGTAATCAGTTAGGTAGAAGTAATGGCTCTTACAAAACGATAAAACGTATTCTTCAGAGTTATATAGACAAGCGCAAGTCTAATATGAAAGAGATCTCGCAATGTGCTATGACAGCCCTTAATAACATTAAGGATATCAATAACGCAGAAGTAGACCTTAATCTTTCTAAGAGAGTACAGAATATAGAAAGTATTCATAAAAGACTCAATGAGCTATTTGTAGATATGCATCATCTCGAACAAATCGAGAAAATCCTAGAGGATATGGTGGATACTTTAGAGGTGCCTATCGATGGTGATAATGGTAAGCTTAATATTAAGAAGCTATCACTCAAGAAGTCTACTCAGCAATGGTTGGAATCTGAGATTTATCTACTGTTATATGAAGTAGAGGAAGTGGAAGATCAACTAAAGAACAAGTTGAAAATGATATTGGTTAATATTCAAAATCATCTTACGCTACTCAAAAATGATTCTACCGAAAATAAAGGAACTTTACTTAGACAGGCTATTGAAAAGTTTGAAAGTGAATATCAGAAAATTGCACTAAAGCATAATAGGCTGATAATGGCTGCTTCGGATAAATTGGACAATCAGTTTAACATATCTCAGATCTTTAATAATGAAAGACTATTCTTGCCATTGTCGGTACAGCCCTCATTGGGAAATATAGATCTAGATCGTAATAAGCTAAGGCATAAAGCTTCAAAGTGGTTACAGAATTCATTTTCATTCTACACGACTTTACGTAAGAAAGCTGAGAAAGAAAGAAAATTAAGCTCCTCTGAGAAACTGGTGAGGTATGTAGATAGCCGCCAATTTGAAGAGAATAATAGGCAGTACATTAATATCTTTTTAGTGAAAGGCTATATTGGTGAATCGTTTGTCATTGGTAGACAAGAAGAGCTAGAGCATTTTAGAAGCGTCTATGATAACTGGCGACAAGGATATCGTGGTTCTATATTGATTACTGGCCAGAGATTTTCTGGTAAATCGTTGTTTGCTGAATATGCGAGTATTAAAGTTTTGGACGGTAAGACGATTCAGCTCAAGCCTAATATGGAGTATGAGATCAATGGACGTGTCTATCATGCAACTTACGATCTCAAAGAAACCTTAGGCAATATCACAAAACATAGCTATAACACTAAACCTGCTATTTTTATTGATGATATCGAACTTTGGTATAATAAAGAAATAGCGCTTTCACGTAATGTCAGAGAGCTTACGAGAATCATCGACAAATATTCTAGTAAGATATTTTTTGTGGTAACCATGAGTAATTGGTTTCAGCATAAGATGAATAAGGTATATGGTTTAGATAGAGTATTCCAGACAGATATCAATCTCGATCGGATGTCTCTAGAAGAAATCAGACAAATCATAAGCATCCGACAAGGAGCGACACACAAAGATCTACTCAATCTAGAAGAACGAAAGATTACAGAGGAGGAATTCAATAAAATCACCAAACGATTACACCATAATGTAGATGGTAATGTAGGTGACGCATTATCAAAATGGGCAGCAGGTACAAGGTATCATGATGTTAATTCTGTGATCATGACGGACACATCTTTTTACAGTATCCCAGATATCGATCATAAGGATACGCTCTTGTTATTAGAGACTATTATGATGGCCAGAAAAACCCATGAGTTCTATTTGAATAAATATTTTGGATCAGCATTTAAAGATAGATTCAGTACACTATTGCAGCGGTTGATCAATGTTGGATTGATTACACGTAATGTGGATAACTTAGTTCAGGTCAACCCTAAGGTAGTTAACGATATAGGTCAGCTATTAGAGAGAAAAAATTACCTAACATTTAATCACAGATGATAGGATTAGCACCATACATGACGCTTTCACAGTTTTTGATTTACGTAATCATTGCTGGATTAATATATCAAGGTGTACGTATCTTGAGAGGACTCACTTGGAGTACGATACTTTCGGAATCTAATACCATTGTGATATATAGAGTTATTGATAATTTTTTATTGATATATGAGCCTTTGGTCTTATTGTTATTGCTTTCAGCGCTTATAGGAGTGAAGCCTACTATGATATTGCCTATTGTGGTAATATTACTTGTTGTGAGTTATAGGCATTGGCGTAACTATATCAGTAGAACTGTAGTTATGATTAACAACAGGATCAAACCTGGAGTGCACATACATAGTGGGGATGTAGATGGTAAAGTCATTAAATTTGGTAGGTTAGGTACAGAAGTGCAAACTCAAAAAGGGATACATGTAATGTCGTATCAGACCTTACTAGACGATGGATTTACCATAAGTGAAGGCGATAAAATAAGTAGGTTATACACGATTCAGTTACGAAACGAAATAGAAGGTAATAACGATCCAGAAACGCGACTACTAGACCATTTGGCCAATACGCCGTATGTTGATTGGAACACATCACCTGAAATAGAAGTAACTGGAATAGATAAAGACAATATTACTTTGAGAGTAGTATTGAGAGACAAGTCTCATTTAGATGAGATCGTATCTTTACTGCGCGAATGGCAATACAGCGATATAGCAGTAAACCATTAAAATAAATAAAACTACATGGAAGTTTTTTCAACATATAACGCAATTATAGCGGCATCATCTATTTTGATTCTCTCATTTTTCTTCGGAGAATTTGCTAAGAAAACTAACATCCCTTCTGTATTGATGTTGATCGTCTTAGGTATTTTGATTCAAGTAGGAGTCACAGAATCTAATATACTAGAAGGTAGAAATCTAGAGAAGATGTTGCTGCCAGTCCTCAAAATATTAGGGACAGTAGGGGTTATTATGATTGTCTTGGAGGCTGCTCTAGAACTTAAGCTTGAGAGAGATAAGTATTGGTCGATAGCAAAGGCATTAGCCATTGCCTTAATTTGTTTGCTTATATCTACTTATGTGGCGGCTTTAATATTGAATTTTGCTGTTGTGGGTATGAATATGAAAATGGCTATGCTATATGCAACGCCACTCTCAATACTATCAAGCGCTATCATTATACCAAGTGTTACTAGTCTAGAGTTTTCAAAAAAAGAATTCCATATTTATGAAAGTACATTTTCTGACATACTCGGTATTATGTTATTCTACTATCTCTTAGGAGATGTGGAATCTGGACATGGTAGTGGATTTGTTGGCTTTAGTTTGACTACAGTATTTACTATAGTTCTTGCCTTTGTAGCAAGTTATGCTATCATATTTGTTTTTCAACACATTAAAAGTCATACTAAGTTATTCTTATTGATCGCCGTCTTATTACTGTTGTATGCCGTGGCTAAAACATTCCACTTGTCATCATTGATAATAATTTTGGTATTTGGTTTGGTTATCGCTAATATGGGCTTATTCTTTAGAGGTAAGTTGGGTAAATATTTAGTAGTAGAAAAAGCCAATCAAGTATATGAAGGCTTGCATATTATTACATTGGAATCCGCTTTTGTGGTACGTACATTCTTCTTTGTAATATTTGGAATTACAATTACGTTGTCACGTATGCTTAGCTTAGATGTAGCCCTTATAAGTTTGGCTATCATTGTGTCTATCTATTTAATACGATGGGTAATCTTATCTATATTTTTTGGAAAGGATATCATGCCTCAGGTATTTATCGGTCCTAGAGGGTTGATTACGATATTGTTATTCTATTCTATTCCTGACGAACTTATGGTTCCTGGCTTTGATAAAGGAATATTGTTATTTGTGATTATAGTTACGAGTCTCATCATGACTTGGGCGCTCATCAGAGATAAGAAAGTAAGAAGTAAAGTAATACGTCAAGCGACTTCTAATCCAATAGAGACAGCTAGGTGGAAGGCACCCTCAGTTATACCTGTAGTCAAAGAAAAAAAGCATGGAGAAGAAGAATAAATTACTAATGCAAATCGCATTGTTATTGATGCCAATGCTAGCGGTAGCACAGTATGATCATATCCCAGTCTTTAGTGATCTAGAAGGAGATGATCTGTACGATGCTGTGGTAGAAGCGTATAAGCCAGATGTGGTCCTTACGTACAGTATGGCAAGAGATACTTTGTTTTCTAAGATAGATGGTGTTAATGATTCTCTAGAGTGTATCTACACTGGCATGAAGAGATACTTGACACCAGGAGTCGATCCTACTCAAGCGGTATATCTTGACGGAGCAGCTAATGGCATCAATACTGAGCATAGCTATCCTCAGAGTAAAGGTGCAGCAGATGGAAACGCACGTAGCGATATGCATCACTTATATCCATCTAGAGCAAAGACAAATAACGATCGTGGATCTAAGATATATGCTGAGTCGAATGATTCACAGACGGCAATATGGTATCGCGAGATGGCAGAGCAAGGCAATACTCCAGGAACTAATATAGACGAGTGGAGTGAACTCGGTAATGAGCTATTTGAACCAAGAGAATCAGTAAAAGGTAATATTGCTAGATCGCTGATGTATTTCTATACAATGTATCGTGATCAAGCCAATGCAGCGGATCCAGACTTTTTTGGATTGCAGCAAGAGGTGCTTTGTGATTGGCATTATGCTGATCCAGTCGATCAAGTAGAGTGGGAGCGAAGCCAAAAGATTGCGCAATGGCAAGAAGGTAAAGCCAATCCATTTGTGCTAGACTGTAGTCTTGCCGCTAGAGTGTATTGTGATAATGTATCTGCAGAATGTATGTTAGTAGATGTTGAAGAAGATTTTAATGATCTCATACATGTATATCCTAACCCTGCGCAAGAAGTCTTATTTATAGAAGGAATAGCAGATGCCAAGGTCAGTATTATTGCTGCAGATGGTCGATCTGCTGTATATGAATTAATAGCTGGAAGAGTAGATATATCAAATCTAATTGAGGGTATCTACTTTATCAACTTGTCGGTCAAGGGAAGAGCATATAGCCACACTTTCGTAAAGTGGTAGATTGTTTTTAAATTTTCATTGCTTAAGGAACAGGTGTTTTTTGAGCCAAACTGAAGAAAAAAATAGAGTACGTCAATGGCGTACTCTATTTTTTTGTTTAAGATCAACGAATAGTAGGCTTGTTGCCGATTTAAGCCCTGATGGTAGAGCTGTAATAGGTTTGCTAAGCTATAAAAGCAAATGAAAAATGCGAATCTTAATATACATGTCACGTAGATGTTTGTGTCGGCTAAAAGTTGTTTCAACGATTATTTTTAACACGTAAGGTCGATTCTTATTGGGTTTTATACGCATCTAGGAAGGCAAGTCGTTAGGTTAACATTCTATTAGGAGTTTGGGGTTTTGATTGCGCCTACATTTGAATCTATTATTAAATACAATGAGTACAAAGCGATTATTAAGCAATTTACGTAGTACTATTAGTGAATAAAGGTTAAACAAAACACGCTTAATTGCACTAACTTTCATTATGTACTGAAAGTTTAGTTTTATTTTTACTGAACCAATTTACTGAAAATCAGTTAGTTGTGTTAATTCAAAATATTATTTTGCCATAAAACTATATTTTGTATAACTAAAATTAGGACTTTGTTTACTCTTGTATTATATTTGTATCAACAAACGAACAAGTTCGAGTCAATACCTGTAACCTATTAAATTGATATCGGCCACAAACACAAACCATTATGTCTACAATTGAATTCACAAAGAAGTTTACGGACCTAAAGAGTCCATTGAATGCTTTTGCATACAACTTGACTAAGAATCAAGAAGACGCAAAAGATTTGTATCAAGAGACTGCGTTCAGAGCTATCTCCAATAAGGAGAAATTCAGACCTGGAACAAATTTTAAAGCTTGGTCATTTACAATTATGAAAAATATCTTCATCAATAACTATCGTAAGAAGATGAAGAAGAACACGATTATTGATACCACAGATAACATGTATTTTATCAATAGTGGAGCTACGATGATAGAGAATGATGCAGGGAGAAATATCTTAATGGATGAATTGAATGGAATGATCGAATCACTAGATGATAGTATCAAAACACCTTTCATGATGCATTACACAGGATTCAAGTATCAAGAAATAGCGGATAAATTAGCTTTACCCTTAGGTACGGTGAAAAGTAGAATTTTCTTCGCACGTAAAGCATTGAAGCAACTCATCAAAAACCAGTACGGTACAGAAGATGGACTCAAGGCCAAATTGGCTGAGATTGCATAATGCTTAACAGAGCTATAATTTATAAAATATTATATCCCAAAGTGTCAATGATGCTTTGGGATTTTTTTTGTTATCAATATGTGTATAATGCTCTATCCTAAGTTATCTATAAGGGTAGTATAGCTAAGGACACTTAGTACACTGGATTTTGGTCACCAGCAAGTCATAAAACAATAAAATTGCGATCCAAAGCCTTATGTACTCTATGTTTCTTATTTTTATCTGGATTTAGTCTAAATAAACTTTGTTTCTCTGGAACTTGCGTTTTACATTTGCACCACCATTAATAACCACTTGTAAAAAAGCAAAAATGAAAACAATATCTTATACCTTATTCGCTCTATTGGTAATCGGTTTAGCAAGCTGTGGAGAGGATGATGTACAGCAAACAACAGTAACGGCACCCGCCGAATATCAATTCGATAGAAATGGAGCGAGTACTGTGTCGTTTTCAGGGCAGACGACTAGAATTCAGATGGCACAGGAACTAGTAAGTGCGATGTCAGACTTTGATCAATCTGCTGAATCTCTTAATGAGATGTATGCTAATATGGATGCTGCGGGTAATGATGTAGCTCCGTTTTCACAAGATGAACTTAATATATCAACTAAAAGTGTAAGATCTAAAGTAGCTGCTTCTCATGATCTGTTTAATACTAATGCAGTAGAGGGATCAGCGATCAAAGCACAATTGTCAACATGGTTAGACGCTCAGATCAATGAAGTAGGAGTGAATGAAAATGTATTGGCAGAGGCTGGCGTAGCTGGACAGATAGCTGATGGTACGAGTACGAGATATATTAGTGCTAAAGGATTAGAGTATAACCAAGCTGTGGCAAAAAGTCTTATCGGAGGCTTGATGCTAGATCAAATAGTAAATAATTATCTAAGTGCTACTGTATTAGATGATGGAGATAACAGAGCTCAAAACGATAATGGAATTACGGAGGAAGCTCAGTCTTATACGACTATGGAACACAAATGGGACGAAGCCTATGGGTATTTATTTGGAACAGCTGATGCGACTGATATTCTTGGAACCATTGGTGCAGGCGATTCTTTTCTAAATAAATATCTTGGCAGAGTAAATGGAGACGATGATTTCTCAACAATAGCAGAAGATATATATAATGCATTCAAACTGGGTAGAGCGGCTATAGTAGCTAAAGATTATCAGCTAAGAGATGAACAAGCTAATATACTTAAGGGTTTATTATCTCAAGTAGTAGGCGTAAGAGCAGTTTATTATTTACAACAATCTAAATTACAATTAGATAGTAATAAAGGAGGAGCGTTTCATGGATTATCAGAAGGCTTTGGATTTGTGTATAGTTTAAGATTTGCTAGAGCCGCTAATAGCACTGATGCATTATTTTCAAGAGAAGAAGTTGATGGATTTATCTCTACTTTAATGGGCGATGGTGCTAATGGTTTTTGGGATATTACTCCAGCCACTTTAGATCAGGTGAGTGCAGATATTGCTTCTAAATTTGACTTTACTTTAGCAGAAGCAGCTGAATAAGCTCGTTAAAAAAATCGATCCACATAGATGAAAAAAATATCGAAATTAGGACTACTTATATTGCTTTCCATAGTGTCTACTATTTGGATTGGATGTGGAGATGATATGCCCAGTACAAGTAAGGTTCCTGATGATCAGTTTGATCGATCGACCATGCTTGAGCATTGGGTGGATGGATTCATTATTCCAGGATATCAATCTTACTTGGAAGTGGTAGATTCTATGGATGCTAAAGCGAAGAGATTTGCCGTGGATCCTAATACATCGAGACTCAACGATCTTCGCAATAATTATAGATTTGCATATAATGCTTGGCAAGAAGTGAGTCTATTTGAAATAGGCAAAGCAGAAGAAGTAGCACTAAGGAATAACACTAATATATATCCCACAAAAACGGAAGAGATATTGGAAAATATTTCTACAGGAACCTATAATTTAGCGTTACCATCTACGATAGCTCAGCAAGGGTTACCTGCTATAGATTTCTTGATTTATGGAATAGGAGAAACTGACCAAGAAATAGTAGATCTGTATATCAATAGTCCGAATCAGAGAATCTACTTAACAGACCTAACTTCAAGACTGACGTCACTTACGAGAGCGGTGTATAATGATTGGACGAATGGATACAGAGAAGCATTTATAGCAGATGATGGTTCGTCTGCTAGTAGCTCAGTAAATAGAATGGTCAATGATTATTTGTTTTATTATGAGCGATTTCTAAGAGCTGGAAAAATAGCTATTCCTGCAGGAGTATTTTCAGGTACACCATTAGCAAATAATGTAGAAGCATTATATACACCAACACCTACAATTAATAAATCACTTTATATAAATTCGCTTACAAAATTCAAAGACTTTTTTGATGGGAAGTCTAGCTATATCGGTAATGGACCATCACTATCTGCATATTTAGAGTATATCCAAAACTTAACGAATGGAGCAGATGTAAGTGGAGCCATTACCACAGCAATGGATAATGCCATTGTAGTTTCGCTAGATCTTAATAATGATCTCAATGCACAAGTAATCGAAGATAATAGTAAGATGTTAGAGACTTATGATGCCTTACAAGTGATTACAGTTTTGATGAAAACAGATATGCTATCTACACTCAACATCTCAGTTGATTATGTAGACGCTGATGGAGATTAGATAATAATATTTTATGAAGATCAATTCTTATTTAGATAAAACTACAAAGGCTGCATCACTTGCGGCCTTTCGTATTTTATTTGGTCTTTTGATGTTGGTTAGTCTAATTAGATTTGCGGCTTTAGGTTGGATTGATAAATTGTATATCAGTCCAAATTTTTTCTTTAAGTATACTGGATTTTTTTGGGTGCATCCTATTGGAGAGTGGACCTATTTACTGTTTGCATTTTGTGGATTGTCAGCCATAGGAGTGACGCTCGGTTATAGATATCGATTGAGTATAGTTTCGTTTTTTTTAAGCTTTACTTATATCGAATTGATGGATAAGACAACTTATCTCAATCATTATTATTTTATATCTGTAATGGCTTTTATAATGATCTGGTTGCCGATGCACAGATACTATTCTGTAGATGCATATAGGGATCATAATATTAGAGCACAATACATTCCACAATGGACGGTAGATGCTATTAAAGTAGTCTTAGGGATTGTCTATTTCTACGCAGGATTAGCTAAGATTAATTATGATTGGCTTGTTAACGCACTTCCACTCAAAATATGGCTGCCTGGCTCATATGATCTCCCTATCATTGGCGGATTATTAGAGCAGTCTTGGGTAGCATATATGTTCAGTTGGAGTGGCATGATTTACGATCTTATGATTCCTTTTTTGTTGCTTTGGAAGCCTACGCGAAATATAGCTTTTTTCTTAGTGGTGGTATTCCATTTACTGACAAGAGCATTGTTTCCTATCGGTATGTTTCCATACATCATGATAGTCAGTACATTGATATTTTTCGATGCTCGAGTACATGAGAAGATATTAGATGTGTTTTCTAAACTGATAGGTATATCAAGATCGATATTTGATAACCGTGTCAGTCTTACTACTAAGCAATTGGCTCATCACAATTGGAAGATATATATAGTAGGTATATTCCTCATCCTACAGTTGTTGCTGCCATTTAGACATTTGATATACCCAGGTAATTTGTATTGGACAGAAGAGGGATATAGATTCAGTTGGAGAGTGATGTTAATGGAGAAAGCTGGAACTGCCACATTCAAAATAGTAGATGGAAAAACAGGGAAAAGGTTCTATGTGGATAACAAAGATTTTTTGACTTCATTCCAAGAAAAACAAATGGCGACCCAACCAGACATGATTGTCGAGTATGCGCATTATCTTCGCGATCATTTTGCGAGTCAAGGACATCAGAACGTAGAAGTGTATGTCGAAAGTTATGTCACGTTGAATGGTGCTTTGAGTAAACCATATATCAATCCTAAAGTAGATCTTGGGAAAGAGAGTGATACGTGGACACACAAAGATTATATTTTGGAATATTAAATTTATTAAACACAAACACATCAAGAATTATATTGTCATATTAATTATTCTCTTCCCATTAATTGTCTCTGCACAATTAACCGGTCGCGTGATCAACAAGGAGAATGGTCCAATACATGACGCCGAGGTATTTGTGGGTGAGACAAACGATCTTATTTCGGTAGATGTCAATGGTGAATTTGAATTATTAGATTTAGCTCCTGGTAACTATATACTTACCATCATGTCTTTTGAATGTGCAACTATCGTAAAAGAGGTTGTAAGTCCATCTGAGGTAACTATTATAATGGAGCCATTAAGTTCCCAGTTGTCAGAAGTGCAAATCAGTGCAAGGCGAGAAGAGTTATTTGCTATGAAGCGACTCCAATCCGTAGAAGGAACAACCATCAATTCTGGAAAGAAAAATGAAGTCGTACTCATCGGACAAGCGGCAACTAATCTAGCATCCAATAATGCAAGGCAGATATATGCTCAAGTAGTTGGTCTTAATATATATGATAGTAATGATGCTGGCCTACAGCTCAATATCGGAGGGAGAGGATTAGATCCTAATCGATCTTCTAATTTTAATACAAGACAAAATGGTTACGATATATCTGCAGATGTATTGGGCTATCCAGAAAGCTATTATACACCACCGGCAGAAGCACTTAAAGAAATACAGGTAATACGTGGAGCCGCTGCATTGCAGTATGGAACACAGTTCGGAGGGTTGGTCAATTTTGTGATGAACACACCAAGTAAGAAGACACTGGAAGTGAAGCTGAGAAATTCAGTCGGTTCATTTGGTTTGATTAATAATTTTTTATCTCTGGGAGGGACTAATGGTAAGTTGTCTTACTACGGTTATTTTCAATACAAGCAAGGAGACGGCTTTCGTAGTAATAGTGAGTATGCCGCAAGAAATGGCTTCGTTACTCTTCAGTATCAATTCAATGAAAAGACACAAATTAAACTAGACTATACGAAGTTAGATTATCTCGCTCAACAAGCTGGAGGATTGACGGATACTCAGTTTTCGGTAGATCCTGATTATTCTAATCGTGAGCGAAATTGGTTTGATGTAGATTGGAATTTGGTAGCCGTTAGGCTTGATCATATATTTAATGAAGATACACGTGCGTCGATACAGTTGTCGTATTTGGATGCTAGTAGAAAGTCCGTGGGCTTCCGTGGTGACCCTTCTCAACTCAATCAGAATCCAATTACGGCATTAGATGAACAAGATATAGATGGTGGCTTTATTTTGCCAAGAGATATTATAAATGGGACATTTAGAAATGTAGCGTTAGAAACAAAATTGATACATACACAAGACTTGTTTGGTAAATCGACAACCACTTTGATTGGTAATAAGATATATATATCCAAGAATACTAGTGATCAAGGGCCAGGAAGCACAGATGTAAATGCTGACTTTACGATATATAATGAAAAGTTTCCTGATTATGCCAATCAATCGGAATTTGATTTTCCTAATAAAAATGTTTCATTTTTTGCTGAGCAAATATGGAGGATAACAGATAGGTTAGAGATTACTCCTGGGATAAGGTGGGAATATATTCGCACAGAAAGTGAAGGATCATACAGTTCTGTGGTATATGATATTGCAGGCAACCCTATTGCTAATACAGCCCTTACGGATAATAGAGATCTAAGTAGAAAATTTGCGCTTTTGGGTCTGGGTTTGAGTTATCAGATTAATTCTGCATCACAACTCTATGGTAATGTTTCTCAAAACTATAGATCGGTTACTTTTAGCGATATTAGGGTAGCAAGTCCATCGTTTAAGGTAGATCCAGATATACAGGATGAAAGTGGATTTACATTGGATATAGGGTTGAGAGGGAGATTGCAAAAAGCGCTTTCTTATGATGTAGGTGTCTTTACTATACTCTATGATGATCGGATTGGTATCGTATTCGATGATAGAGCTAATCGAGTAAGAAAGAATATTGGAAAGGCCTTGATTTTTGGTATAGAGGCATTTGCAGATTATAACTTAATGTCTATTATAGATGAAGATTCTGATAGATATAGACTTAATGTATTTGTCAATGGAGCCGTTACAGGATCAGAATATCTAGAGAGCGATGTGCCTAATGTAGAAGGTAAGCAAGTAGAGTTTATTCCTGCTGTTAATTTCAAGACTGGATTGCGTGGAGGATATCGTAATCTATTACTTAATCTACAATATAGTTACTTGTCGGAGCAATATACTGATGTAGAAAACTCTCAAGCTGCTCCAGTAGGTGATAGTCGTAATGGTATCATTGGTCCAGTGCCATCATATGGTGTTATGGATCTCTCAGCATCATATCGGTGGAAGATGTGGAAAGTAGAGGCAGGCGTCAATAATTTTTTAGATAAGTCGTATTACACACGTAGAGCTACAGGCTATCCTGGTCCTGGCATTATTCCTAGTGATCCGAGGAGTTGGTATTTTACAGTGGGACTTACGTTATAAGTAATTGTACTTATATGGTTTCAATTAGATATGCTCTAGTAGTGTAATGTCTTATACATGTTATTTAGTGAAGTTTTCAATTTCTCATTTATATCTTTGATTATGACAATCACTCCAGCCAATCCCAAAACAGTAACAATCAACGGCTCAAACTACGATCTTATAGTTTTTTAATATCCAGGACATGATACGGCTTGGGATGCCATCTATCAATGATAGTTCTTGACTAATTTCTATGTGTGTAAGATAGATATGGATCATAATGGTATCAAAGCATCATTTCATACAAGCGAAGCCGCTTTCCAATTCCTTAAAGGGTGGTATGATGATAGTATTCGTCATCAATTCGAAGCCGCTAAGACAGGCGATGATGCATTTCAATTTAAAAAGAAACAGAATGGCGGTGATGTAGACTAACTGGCCACATAGGCTATGCTGGACTCGGTAGAAAAGGCGAAATGAAAGCAGTGCTTACGCAGAAGTTTAGTACTCTAGATCTCGGTGCGGCCCTGTTAGCCACTAAAGATACATACCTATTAGAGCACAATTAGTACAACGGCTTAGATGATTACTGGAGTGACAATAGTGATGGTAAAGGAGATAATGTGCTTGGTATACACTTATGGAGGTTAGAAAAGACAAAGGAGAAAAAGGTATACCTGCAGGATCGTATTCGGTATCAGATTTCATCAATATGGTCATGTAATTCTTTATGAAATACGTTCATCTCACCACTGTACTAAGATAATCGAACACGTAATATGCTATTTCTGATCAAAGCCCTTAAAAATATAGCTTCAGATACTAAAATAAAAGTCTGAGAATGTATTGGTTGCAAGATATTAATCATACTTTTGCACCGAATTTTGAGACGTACAGAAGTATATTTCAAATGCTAGTTTAAAAGACATTCATATTTGGTGTCGACCGAACTTAACTATTTTTAGTGATTGATGAGCGAATAAAAGCTCATGAAAGCATTTTATATGATCCGATTAGTAGCATTCTTATCATTGGTTTTTTGTCTGACATTCAGTATGTCAGCTCAGCATGATCATGCTGGACATGACCATACAGGTCACGACCATTCTGGACACGATCACGCAGGACACGATCACGGTACGGCTAAAGCAGGTGCTGATGATAGTCACGAAGGTTGTGGACATGCGCATGGTGGAGAGTTTGACGTAGCTGCTACAGCTATGCACCACATTAGTGATGCTAATGTTTATAGCATCGGTCCATTACAGATTCCTCTTCCAGTGATGTTGAAGTCTGATGATGGATGGAAAGTAGGAATGTCATCTATGTTTCACCCAGACCTACTGGGTCATGGAGATGGACACGTAGCTGTCGATAAGTATGTACTTCAAGGAGGTATAGTTAAGAGAGTACAAGATGCTTCATTCCCAATGGGAGAAGTAAAAGTGAAAGGATTTAGACATGACAAGAAAGATAATTCTTATGTATGTACTGGAGATGCTGAGTATCTTTTAGATCCTAAGAGTACTGCAGACGGTGGATTGTTTGGTGGAGGTATTACTTCGTTCATGGATTTTTCATTGACTAAGAATGTGACTTCAATGTTATTAGTATGTCTATTCTTATTTTGGATATTCAGAAAAGCAGCAAAGGCATATAACAATCAAGATGGTGTAGCTCCTAAAGGTCTTCAAGGTATGCTTGAGACATTTGTAGTATTCATCAGAGATGAGGTAGCGATACCATTCGTAGGAAATAAATGGGAAAAGTACTTTGGGTTCTTACTTAGTGTTTTCTTCTTTATACTAGGACTTAACTTATATGGTCAGATACCATTTTTTGGTGGATCAAACGTAACAGGTAATTTATCTGTAACATTAGTTTTGGCATTGTTGACATTCATTATTACGACAGTAAGTGGTAATGCACATTACTGGAAGCACTTATTAGTAGCGCCAGGTATTCCATTATTAGTGAAGTTCATCATTATACCTGTAGAGATCATGGGTATGTTTATCAAGCCACTTACATTGATGCTTAGATTATTTGCCAATATTACTGCAGGTCACATCGTGATGGTAGTATTTATTGGATTCATATTTATATTTGGTAAATCAGGAGAAAGTGTTGGAGGAGCCTTAGGGGCAAGTGTAGGGTCTGCGTTGTTGACAATGTTTATGATGGCATTAGAGCTAATCGTAGCATTAGTACAGGCATTCGTATTTACTATGTTGACAGCATCGTACTTCGGAGCAGCAACAGAAGAGGTTGAGCACCACTAGTATAGTGTTTTTAGAAAAAGAAATTTTTTAGTGTAAAGGCATATTGCCGGAGCATAATTTTATTTATAATCAATTAAATATACCAAATTATGGTAGGATCAATCGTTGCGATTGGAATGGGATTAGCAGTTATCGGAGCAGCAATAGGAATTGGCTGGATCGGTGCTAAAGCTATGGAATCAATCGCTAGACAACCAGAAGCAGTAGGTGATATCAGATCAAACATGATCTTAATGGCAGCATTCATTGAGGGTGCAGCACTTATCGCTATCCTTCTTTCTTTCCTTGTGGCTAACCCTGCAGTATAAGAAAGTTGAAAAAGTAAGATCTGAAGCTGTTAGCGGTTGGCTGCAGCTCAGATCACTTTTTATTTTGATTTTTATATGAAGTAAGAGCTTCATTTTATTTGAATAAAACAAACGCTGATTTAGGTCAGCAATATTTTATAAATACTACAAGCAAGTAACTATGTTATTTACACTGTTAGAATTCAATCCTATCAAGCCAGACTTCGGTCTGATATTTTGGACTACGCTTATCTTTTTGATATTCTGGTTCCTAATGAGTAGAGTGGCATTTACACCTATCAAAAATGCTCTGAAGAAAAGAGAAAATGATATCCAAGATGCACTAGATCAATCTAAGAAAGCTAGAGAGGAGCTCGCTACTATGAAAGCGGATAACGCTAAGATGCAAGCTCAAGCTAACGAAGAAAGAGCTCAGATCCTACAGCAAGCTAAGGATATGAAAAATAGTATCATCACTGAAGCTAAAGATAAAGCTAAGGATGAAGCTAACAAGATCGTAGCTAACGCGAAACTAGAGATAGATAACCAAAGAAAAGCAGCTGTAACTGATATTAAAAATCAAGCAGGTATAATGGCTATCGAAATTGCTGAATCATTACTTAAGAAAAATCTTAAAGGTGATGCAGAACAAGAAGGACTAGTGAATACACTAGTAGATAAGTTTAACCTTAATTAATAACGGCGCATGTCAGTAAGTAGAATAGCATCTAGATACGCTAAGTCACTCATCGATTTTGCTCAAGAGAATAACAAACTTGAGGAAGTTAAGACTGATATGACTGTGCTAGATAAGGCCCTAGAGAGCAGAGACCTAGTCATGCTACTTAAGAGTCCTATTGTAAATGAGCTAAAGAAGAAAGAAATCTTCAATGTAGTATTTGACGGTAAACTGTCAGAGACAACATTAGGGTTTTTGAATATTATCCTTAATAAAGGTAGAGAGGAATTTATTCCTGCTATCAGTGATGAATTCGAAGCTCAATATAAAATGATGAAAGGTATCTCAGATGTAAAGCTTACAACTGCGTCACCAATCAGCGAAGCCAATTTAGCATCTATCAAATCTAAGCTACTCTCTAGTAACGAGACAGCTCAACAAGTAGAGATAGAGACAATAGTAGATCCATCCATTATAGGAGGGTTTATAATTGAAATAGGTGATAAACTTTATAATGATAGTCTTGCCTATAAACTTTCTCAAATGAAGAAGCAGTTTAAAGGTAATCAGCACGAAAGTGCAATGTAGTAGAACAATATTTTAGAAATTTATAAATAAACAAATTATGGTTGACGTTAAGCCAGACGAAATTTCAGCAATATTAAAGCAGCAGCTTTCTGGATTTAAAACAGAAGCGGAACTCGAAGAAGTGGGTACTGTATTACAAGTAGGTGATGGTATCGCCAGAGTATACGGTCTACTAAAAGCACAAGCGGGTGAACTTGTAGAATTTGAGACAGGAACACAAGCAATTGTACTTAACCTTGAGGAAGATAACGTAGGGGTAGTACTCCTAGGTGATGCTACAGGTATTAGTGAAGGATCTAACGTACGTAGAACAAACCGTATCGCATCTATTGAAGTTGGAGAAGGTATGTGCGGAAGAGTTGTAAATACTCTTGGGTTTCCTATCGATGGTAAAGGACCGATACAAGGTACGACTTACGAAATGCCTATCGAGCGTAAAGCTCCAGGTGTAATCTACAGACAACCAGTAACTGAGCCACTACAGACAGGTATCAAAGCAATCGATTCGATGATTCCTATTGGTAGAGGTCAGAGAGAGCTTATCATTGGTGACCGTCAGACTGGAAAGACTGCGATCGCTATTGATACGATCATCAATCAAAAAGAATTTTATGATAGAGGTGAGCCTGTATACTGCATATATGTAGCATCAGGTCAGAAAGCTTCTACTGTAGCACAAGTATATAAAGCATTAGATGATGCAGGAGCTATGGCTTATACGACTATCGTATCAGCTTCAGCAGCAGATCCTACACCACTTCAGTTTTACGCTCCATTCGCAGGTGCTGCGATCGGTGAGTATTTCAGAGATACGGGTAGACCTGCATTGATCATCTATGATGATTTATCAAAGCAAGCGGTAGCTTATCGTGAGGTATCTCTTCTATTGAGAAGACCTCCAGGACGTGAGGCTTATCCTGGTGATGTATTCTACCTTCACTCAAGACTTCTTGAGAGAGCTGCCAAGATAATTAATGTGGATAGTATCGCTCAAGAAATGAACGATCTTCCTAAGTCTCTTAAAGATGCTGGAATTGTAAAAGGTGGTGGATCATTGACTGCACTTCCAATTATCGAAACTCAAGCAGGTGATGTATCAGCATATATCCCTACTAACGTGATCTCTATTACAGATGGTCAGATATTCCTAGAGTCTAACTTGTTTAACGCAGGTATTAGACCAGCGATTAACGTAGGTATCTCTGTATCTCGTGTAGGTGGATCGGCTCAGATCAAGGCTATGAAAAAAGTAGCAGGTACATTGAAGCTTGATCAAGCTCAATATCGTGATCTTGAAGCATTCGCTAAGTTTGGATCTGATCTAGATGCAGCTACTATGGCAGTATTAGAAAAAGGTAAGAGAAACGTGGAAATGCTTAAACAACCACAATATTCTCCGGTATCAGTAGAGAAGCAAATTGCAATTATCTACCTAGGTACTAACGGATTGATGAGTGATGTGCCAGTAAATAAGATACAAGAATTTGAAGAAACTTTCTTAACGACTATGGAGCAAACTCAAGGAGATGCACTAGAATCACTAAGAAAAGGTAAACTTACTGACGAAGCTATATCTGCAATCAAGACGACTGCAGCACAGATCGCAAGTAGGTATAAGGCGTAATCGCAGATCAATTACTAATTGATTAATTAATAATTAATAATTATCCATGTCTGGAGCATTAAAAATAGTAAGAGAAAGGATAGTATCTGTTAAGAGTACTCAGCAGATTACTAAGGCCATGAAAATGGTCTCTGCCGCAAAGCTGAAGAGAGCACAAGATGCAATCACTCAGATGAGACCTTACGCAGATAGGTTGAATAAAATGTTGGTCAATATTCTGTCTAACCTAGAAGGAGGGATTAATTCTCCACTAGTAGCAGATAGAGATGTACAAAAAGTAGCTATCGCGGTAGTTACTTCGAGTAAGGGACTTGCAGGTGCGTTTAACACCAATATCATTAAAGCTGCAGTAGCGAAGATCAATTCTGAATACGCTGAAGTAAGAGCTAATGGCAATCTTACAATCATCTGTATCGGAAAAAAATCTTATGATTACTTCCGTAAAGAATTTAGTGATTGCACTATCATAGCTGATCACGTAAATTTATTTGCTAATCTTGATTATAAGCATCTTGCTAAAGTGTCTCAGATGCTTATGGATGAGTTTGCTGCTGGCAACTATGACAGAATAGAAGTGTCATACAGTAAATTTAAAAACGCAGCACTTCAATTTGCTCAATGTGTACAATATCTTCCAGTTGAAAAAATGGAAGGGACATTGAAAGAAGATGAAGCAAACGCAAAAGAATTTAAAGCAGATTATATTTTCGAACCGGGTAAAGAGCAATTGCTTAATCACTTGATTCCAAGTATACTGCAGACAACTTTCCAGAAGTATGTATATGACACACACGCTTCAGAGCATGGTGCACGTATGACAGCGATGGATAACGCAACGGAAAATGCAGAAGAATTAATGAAGGATCTCAAAGTAAGCTATAACAAAGCAAGACAAGAGGCCATTACTAAGGAACTTGCAGAAATCGTAGGTGGTGCTGCTGCATTAGGTGGATAATAAAATACCAAATAGAGCAAATTTGCTTTGTAGAATATAGAAGAAAGAGCTTCACATTAATTTGTGAGGCTCTTTTTAGGTTATATAATATATTATAATTTGTGTTCAGTGTCTGTCTAAATAGATTGCTATTTCATTAATACTCTGCTTTTTTAGAGGTTTTTTTCCTAGATGTAATGCTTCTGAGTGATTTCAGATTAATTTATAGTGTATTATTCTTTTAAAATGCTTGAAGATCAATTGAGATTATTATTTTTAGTCTTTAACAAACCAAAACGTTTTAGAATGAATTTAAAGAACCAACTATTATTATTACTCTTCGGATTATATAGCTGTATGGCTATAGCCCAGAAAGTCGATATTGACAATCATAGTTTTTATATAGAGTTTGCAGCAATGCCTGAGCACTATGTACCTGTTGAGGAAAGAACTTTTACTGTAGATGTCCAAGGAGCTAATGAATCTGATCTCGAATCCATTAACGATGCCATCAAGATGTATGGTTGGACTAGAAACGATGAAGCCGCTAATGTAAAAGCTGTAGTGGAAGTAAAATCATTTGTTCAAGGAAAATCTAAAGTAGAGGATCGTACGGAAGTGAAAAAGAACAAAGCAGGTAAAGTAACTAGTAGAACAACGTACTACAAAGTGCAATCAACCAACATGGGTAGGGCAATGATGTCTGTGTATGGTCCTGAGATGAAGTATGTAAAGCCAGAGAAGAAAAAGAAAAAGAAGAAAAAGAAGAAAAAAAAGAAGGAGAAGGAAAAGAAAGCAAATCCATTTTTAACTGATGTATCATTAGAAGCAAATGAAGAGCAAGGAATGACTGCAGAAGATAGAGTTGCATATAAAAACCTATCTAAAGAATATACATATAGTACTGCGGAACACACTAAGAGATCTAAAGCTACATCTACATATTCACTAAATGCAGAAACAGAATACAATAAGCATTTTGATAAGTACTATGAAAGCCTAGCAGGATTAGCAGGTTATGCACTTAATTCTGTTTATGGATTTAATAGAGATAAGGAATATGCGAAATTTAAAAGGTTAGATTCGGATAAGCACCCTGAGTTTGAAATGTTTGAAAATGCACTACAAGCAACAAGAGCTATTTTGGAGAAGAAAAAGAAATTTAACTCTGATCCAGCAGAAATCAATGCAGCGTTAGCACCTATCGTGGAATACTTTATCACAGTAAAAGAGAAGTATAATCAAGATAAAAAACATCCTAAGAGACTTAAAGCAGCAGCGATGTATAACCTAGCACAAATCTACTACTACACTGATATGCCAGATAAAGTGATAGAGATAGGAAACGAATATATCAGATGGGATCATGATGAAGATGATGGAGAAGATTTCATAGAAAAGGCAGAAAAATTAAAGCATTTACTCGAGTTTCATAAGGCTGATGGAAGATATGTATTACTTCCAGCAGAAGAATAGAAACTGTATACGCTTAAAAGCATAGAAGATTATAGAGCTTCACATTAATTTGTGAGGCTCTTTTTTTTTGGCTTGGATTAATAAAATTGATGACCGTTCGTCATTAATCGATCTCTGATATCTATTTCCTATGAATAAGAAACATACTTTGGAGCATGTCTAGTAGTAAAAATAGATTGGACGATTCAGTTCTTTGAAATATATAGATTAGGATTTCCCTCAAGGATAAAACCAGCCCAGTAATAGGGGGAAGAATACTTTGCTGAAAGTTTAAATTCTTGCTTAGTATGCATAAGAGCATCATTGCAAGACATACCTTCTTTCCATTTCGTATAGAATAGAATCATAAATTCCTTTGTTGCTTGGTCATCCACTTCCCATAAGGTTTTCATAACCGCTTCACTTCCTTTAAGCAAAAATGAATGCGCTAATGAGTAGGTACCCGCTCCAACCATATGGACTCCAGTGCCAGTCTGACAGGCGCTAAGGTTAACAAATTTAGGTACATGAGGCATAGATAGTATCTCGTCGGCATAGAGGCGTATAGGGTCTCCTGTACTGTCTCTTAGTACTATGTAGCTATCAAGTCGATTAATGCTGTCAGAGTAAGCGTGCGTGGTTATATGGAGTATATCATTAGACATTGCAGTCTTGAAATTATGGCGATTGCAATCATTGCCTGAATAGATCGCTTTATGCTGAAAAATATGTTCAATTTCTAGGCATTCGTTATAGCCACCCATTAACTCATTATATTCTATTGGCTCCATTGATCTATTAGTGATAGGACTAGAGTAGGAGAAGATAGATAAACTTGAAGATGATAGGCTAGTAGCCTTAGATTTAAAATAGTTGGTATATACTACTTGGTTTAATTCAGAGGAGATTGGATACTCATTAAGTATACCGTCGGTATGTATTATTACTGTGTCTTTGTGATTAAGGTTGAGTTGTTCCCAAATTTTTGATTTTGGAATGGAGGTGTTACTTCTGTTTTTCAAAGCGTCAAAATTCTTATCGATACTTCTTTCGAAGGAGGAAACAGGAATTTTATATATCTTATCTGATGCCGTGTTTTTAGAAATACACCAATAATAGTATCTGCCTTTAAGGAAGTGTAGATTTGTATAGTTATTATTAAGTAAATGTGTGGATTTAGATTCTGTGATTAACGGAGAATCCAAAGTGATTTCTTTCGAATTGTAGTTTTCAAAAAATTGAATGTAGTTGTCTAAATATAGTTCGTTTTGGTATACTCCACTTTTGGTAAAGTCATTAGTGTGTCGAGTGTAACCATTTAAATCATAAAGACCGTTTATTTTTTTGGACTCTAATACACATGTAATAAGGAAATTGATGATTTTAGAAGAAATTGGCTTTCCTGTTTCTTGTAATGAGTAAGCGCTTTGCAATAAATTTTCTGTGTTAAATGCATAGAATTCATTAGAGTGAAGCGATATATCTTGATGGAAAATTAAGTTACCTAGATTTCGACGTTCTTTGTAATGATTGAAAGCATTAATTAAATGTGTGTCGTTATGAAAAACATTGAATTTTTCTATTTCTAATAATGCACCTAGTTCATGAAGGAAATAAAGCTGTTCAATTGAGTCTGCTTTATAGTCAACTTGTTCTATTTTTTTAAGACAAATATTAAAGTGTTTGTCAGCAGTCAAGAAGTCATTATTTTGTCCATGTGCTCTGGCGTAATCCATGTTAAGATTAAAGTCATTAATTCCTGTAAGTTCTTTAATATTGGATAAGCACTTAATAGCAAGTTGGTTAGAGTCGATGTCAAGATAATTTAAAGCTAATGCTTGTAAGGCGTAAGGAGAATTATATAGAGAAGTATTCTTTTCAAGTAGTTTTATTGCTTTTAGCGTATCTCCAGTTTTTAGGTATGCTTCAGATAGATTAGTTAAAGCAATATTTTTCTGCTTATATAGTTTATGTTTCTCTATGTGCTTGAGTTCTTTTTCGAAATAGGATTTAGCTAATTCTCCATATCGAATATTGTCCATCTCATTTTCAGTAAGAAATCCAGTGCCTTTTATTTGAAGTATGTCAATGTATAGACCAGGGAAAATATTTTCCAATGTATGGCTCTTAAAAAGATGGAGTATTAGATCAATAGTAATGTTTTCTTCGAGAGGACGAGAAGACATATCAAATTTATCGCAATTTAAAATTAGATGTCTTAACGTTTGATATTGTTCAGATCTCGAAAGTTGTGAAAATGTAAGTAAGTGATCTTTGTTTATTGGGAAAATGATAATAGTATCTAATGATTCGTATTGCTTATACCTGGCCTCCTCAATAAATGTAGAATCAATCCAATCTTTTGGGTCAATAAGTGATTTCAATTTTTCTAGACTCATCTTGTAATTGGTAACAGAGTCTATTAATGAAGTGTAGTTGTTGATTATATTATTATTTTTACTAATCAGGTCTTTATGATACAGAGTATATAAGTCTGATTCCTTGCCTAATCTATTTTGAGTTTCGACTTCTAATAATGTAGAGGTCTGATCTCTATCTAAGTAATAATAGTACTGGTCCTTAGGACTAGAGAAATCTTCTTTGCACGACACACAAAATACTGTGAGGCTTAGAAGTAAATAGAAGTGATATTTTAATGTAAAATGATTCATATGTTAAGCTCTAAGTTAATTCAAGCTTTTGTATTTATTGCTATTGGAGTAGCTATATGCTCTTGTGGTGATGGTGCGGATAATTTATATTATAAAGGTGTCATTATTAATCGTGCTGAAACTGAATATAAACTAGGCATGATTAGGATTGACGATGTTTTTGGTGAAGATGACGAACTAGAAAGTCCAGCTAGGGCTATTATTTATCATGTCTCGGAAAACAATAAAGTGATGTTCGATTTACAGGATACTGTTTTGTTTAATATTGGTTATGAAGGAGCCTATCAAGTGGCTAAGAATGTAACAAAGGATTTTAGTTCAATACATCAGGCCTCTAAAGAAGATCAGTATGCTATACTTCCAAGTATACAACTAAATCTGCATAATGCTGATGTGCATAGGGAGGGGCCTAAACATACAAGAAGACACATTATTCAACGGATTACATCAAGAGGAGAATTTAAGAGGAGCGATGGAAGTAATGATGTAGTCTATTTGATTAAGACGGAAAAAGAGTTTTCAAGAACTCCAAAAGAATTGTTCGTGCTCAAATCTGATTACTATAATAATCCAACAGGGATTTTCTTTTTTAATGAAACCCAAGATAGTGTCATTAGTTTGAATGCATCGCAAGTCGTTGGAGTGTTGTGTGATATGTCAGCAACACATGATCATACACATTAAAATAAGAATTATGAAAACTAGAATATATATATATGCAGTAATGGCAATGCTTGTTTTATGCGGCTGTCCTAAGGAAACGTACCAAGTTAAAAATGGATCGGTTAAGGGTGATGTGTTCATAGAGTTGAAAAGTGATCTGCTAGAAAAGGTTGATCTGCCTATGGATACTACACTTGCTAGCAATGATTTGGGGTTTCTTATCGCTGAAGGTAAAAAGCCTTGTTTGATTTCTGATGTGGTATTGGAATCTGGAGGGTTGATGGATAAAGACATTTTAGATATATCTATAATATCGAGTACAAATATTTTGAACAATTTGAATGAGGATTTACGTTTAGATTGGACCAATGCTATACTTAATTCAATGAATGCTGGATTCGTAATTGATACTATGTTTGATACTTTTGTCTTGGATAATATTGACAGCTTAAATACGAATGGAAGGGTAAATACAGATAATATAATTAATGACTTAAATCGTTTTTTAGTTGATGCACAACACATGAAAGGCGTAGAGGGTCTAAGTAAGATAGTAGTACTGCTGTTTAACGATAGTGAATTTTTTAATACTGCTAATGCTATTGCCATCAATCATGGAGAGAGGCATTATATTTTTGGGGATGCCGAGTTGTTATTGACACCAATGATATTCTTGCATGAACTGGGGCATTCATTCGGTCTTACGCATGCTAATGATACAATAGACATGTGTGGTAATATGTATAATATCATGCACGAAACCAATATTGGTTGTACAGCTGGTTTTTCAGCTAGACAATTGGCTTTGATGGCCACTAAAACATATATTCCAAGGACTAAAGAATTTTATTATCCAGTAATAGAAAAATGTGCATGTGGTTTACGTGGGAATGAGCACAATAAGGAGGTTGAGGACTACCTTAATAGTATTGATAGAAATATAGATGATACTCCTTTAGTAGGTGATCATTTTTCACTTGATAAAATGCTTGATGAAGGACCAGTTCAGCAGGGGAGTATGTTTTTTGATAATTATAAAGAGGAATATAAGAGATATATAGATTTGGCAGAAACTGAATCTTATGCTAGTCAAAGATTAGAATCACATATGAAACTGAGAGAAAATAATCTTATGCGATGGTTAAATCACAATAGAGAATCAGTCGGACTTACGATGGTGTCAATGGCAGATTTACAGCTGAAAGATTCGAAATATAGGGCGGCGGTAAGGGAATATAAGGATAGAAGAGAAGCAATGGGGATGAGTAATTGTCAAGAAGATGCGAGCAGTTGTGAATCAAGATTGGCGTGTCTTAATAAAGATTTCGCTGACTTAGAATCTATACAATCTAAAAATTCAGCGATAGTGGAGGAACTTATTATAAGTAATAATAAAAATAAGATTATTATCGATTCGCTTAATACTCAAGTTAGAAGATTGCTTGCTATCTTAGAAGATGTAGATGGGAAAGTACCTATTCAAGAAGAGATTGATCAAGTAAAAGAGGTGTTGGAAAAAATGGTTAGAAGTGAAGTAAAAGTCACGAAAGGTTCAGAGAAAAATCTCAAATAGAGATATTGATATTTTTAAAATTCCGATAGATACTTAGTTAAGTCCTTTTTTAATTCTAAGGTGCTAATCTTTCTTTCATAACTTTTTGCTTTCCCTATTTTATTTTCTATTAAGGCTATATGAGCTAAGTAGTAATATATTGAATCATTTTTTGGTGATAGCTTTTCAAGTATTTCTTTACTTTGGTCAAACTGTCTAAGGTCAAAAGCTTGAATAGCACTTTTTAGATTTGATTCACTTGCAACGCTAGTACTACTTCTTGTGCCTTCTGAAACTGGAGGCGTATATGAAGCCATTATTCTATTGTGAATTATTTCTTGACGGTTATGTCTATTCCATTGATAGTATGATACCGCAAGTGCAGCTAGCAATGTGATAGCAATGATCCAAGCTCCAGACCTTCCTTTCTCGTTGTCTGTTGTTTTGGTTTCACTAAGTATTTCTCTTACCTCATGTTCTATTAAGCTCTCAGACAAAGTCTTAGCAATAGGGTAGTCGGCAACTGCTTGCTTTAGAGATTTGTCTTTTGATATAGCAGTCTTCATCTGCGTTACAAGATCTGGACTTAGTGTTCCTTCTATATATGCTTCTATATGTTCGTAAAAATCGATCACTTATTTTATTGATAGTTGTTGCTTAATATGTGGTTTGTCAGCTAAGTATGTCAAGAGCTCTTTCATACATTCACTTTTTTTCTTTCGCGCTACACCGTCAGTCTTGTAGCCTAATATATTGGCTATTTCTTGCATCTTGTAGCCACTACTCCAGTACATGAGTACTTCTTTACACTTTATTTTCATCTGACTAAGCACCTTGTTTAGTATGCTTGCTCTATCTCCTTTGATAAGTAGCTCTATTGCTGTTATATTCTCATCACGCTGTTCAGCTAACTTTTCTATATCTGAGGTTTTTGACCTAGATCGCTTACGTATCTCATTGTACCAAAGGTTTTTAGTTATTCCCATGAGATATGCATGCAGAGGTCTATCCAAAGAGAATGAAGGTTTAGTATGTACAATTTTTATAAATGTGACAATCATGTCATTGTATACCGTTTCAGCTTCCGTTTGTGATCCGCTATGATTTTTTACATAAGAGTAAGTCTTAGTACGCAGGTCCGAATCATTAGTAAGTATTAATATCGCTCGCCTTCTTGCTGTACTATCTCCTCTTATTCCGTCTATTATATCTTTTGTTCCTGTATGGATCACACTAGTATATGTACAGTTAGTTAATATTTGTTACTTCTAGTCAAGGTAACGATACATCTAAGTTACTGTAACTCCTCAAAGCTGGAAATTATTTTGACATTTCTTTCGATATCGAGTAACACTTTATATGTACGGATACATATATCAGTATATCATGGTTTGGAATTAATTAATTGCAGCATTCAAACTATGATTAACTCCGGAAGTAATGCAGGTGTCATTTAGACGATACAAATTTTCAATCAAATTGACAAAGTAGACATGCTTTGTCCTGAGACATCATGTCTCATGGCCATGGATATGATTCGACGATTGAGTTAACCCTTTTATTAACTCTTAAAAATCTAGAATCATGGATATTATTCTATTAATCCTTAAGTGGATAGGTGAAGGAAACGGAGGCATTTAGCTTCAGTTGTATAGGTTGGTTCAGTTGAGCCAGCCTATTTTATTTTTTGGCTGACCCAAGATTTAAATAGTACAGGATGGTAGTTTTTAATATCTACGTCTAACTTTCTCTTTCTACTTTTATAAAGGAGTTCAAGTATTTTTATGAAATTTAAAGAAGATTTTAAAGTGATTGGGTTTAGTTTTTCTTTGTTTCTTCTAATGGTTCTTTTCATATTATTACAATAGTGTAGTGTGATATCGTAATCCACATCTTTATCCTCATATAGTGATATGAGAACTAAGCCAATAGAGATTAATCTTTCTTCTAAGTTTGTAAAGTTGTGAAGTAGTATGGCATTCGATATGCCTGAGTAGTTCTGATGGAAATACTGATTTTTGGCTTCAGATAAATCTTTCAGTGCAGCCATATTTGGAGTATCTACTAAGGGTATCCATTTGTGGATAAAGAGTCGGGTTTCTTCTATAGTGTTAGATTGGGCAATGGAGTTAATTAGATTGTTAAATCTTATGACTGTCAGTTTTCCATTGTTTAGTAATACTCCAGATTCTATAGCATAGTTATATAGTTCATTTATATCTTTAGGTGTGACATCAATTGTAATATTATAGAATCTAGAAATTAGATTTTGAAGATAAAATGTTATGATAATATGAATATCGCTTCCTCTTTCAAATGTTTCGGAGAGTAATAGCTTTTTGATTTGTTGAAATGCTTCTAAGTCTAAGTTTTTAACCGTATCCTTAAGTATAGAAATGTAATTTTCTAATTCACTTTTGTGTTTGTAATCTATTAGATGTGTATAATCTGCGCCATCTAATTTTTCTTTATTGTATAACTCTGTTTCTAAGAGTCTAATTTTCTCGCCATTATATGTTTTGGTTGACTCAAACAGTTTTGAAAATATATTTTCTTTAGGATTGTTTTTTATAGGGTTGTCACTATAGTATTGGTAGTAATATAGATCACTTTGTATCCTAGACTTTCTGATACTTAAGCCGTTTTCATTCGTTATCTGTTTTTGCAGCCTTTTGGTTTTTTGGTCTGCGAGATTATATAGGCCTCTTCTATTTAGTTGCTTTACAAGAATTAAATCAGATTCCATTTTATCATTTTTTAGAGTGTAGAAAACTAACCACTCTTCTAGCCATAAGTATAGTCGCGAAAGAATATTTAATATTGATTTGCTACTTAAGTTATGGAAGTGCTTTGATCTGATTTCTTCCAATTCTGGAAGGTCACCTACTTTAGATTTCCTTCGTTGCAAATATGCAAACACTCGATAATTATCCGAATCTTCTGAAGTGTACATCAGAAGGTACTTCCGGTAAGAGATCCACTCTTCTTTATTTAATGTGGAGAGCACCTGAATGAGTTTGTTACCGTTCATTTTGTAAAAATATGTATGGATTAAATATACATATTTTAGATATAAAATATTGAAATTAAGTGAGTTGAATAATATTTGTTGTAATTAAATTTAGGGAAATATGTAATTACTTGTATTTGATGAACGGTAATCTGCCTTTATGTTTGAGTCAAATTAAAACCAATTGATTATGATACGTTCCCCTTTTATTCATGAACAGACAGGTAGTATAGCCATTCCAACTTTTAGTACCATTACTTTTTTAGATCCACGAGAACTTAACTATGTGCAAGCCATGCAAAATTATTGTATGCTATATAAGCTGGATGGATCTCATGTATTTACATCTGTTTCGTTTGGTAAAGTTTTATCAATGTTAGAGCCGTATGGATTTTTTCAATGTCATAAGTCTTACGCTATAAATATGCATCATATACTAAAGTATCATAAGAAAGGTATGGTTGAATTGCACAATAAGGCAGAAGTGCCAGTAGCTAGACGACGCAAGGGTGATTTTTTTACTGAAATGCATGAAAGCACGATTACCGTTCATCAGCAATAAATACCGTTCGTCAATTATTTGTGCCGATGGTCATTAACTACTGTCTATCGACAACTGCAGTCTTATAATTTTCACAACTTTCTAATTGTATTGCCTTTTTTGATTGATCGAAATATTCAAAAGACGTCTTGCTGAAAGGGTTTACTGAGATGAGAATTATACTTAAGATGATTAAATCCCCTTTTATGAATCCGCAGCAATCAAAAAGTATATTGGTACCGACTTTTAAGAGCGTTACTCTAATTGATCCTAGCAGTATTACCCATATACAGGCGATGCAAAATTATTGTAAACTACATAAAGATGATGGTTCACATATATTGGCTTCTATGTCTTTTGGTAAGGTAATGAAAGTACTTGAGCCGCATGATTTTTTTCAATGCCATAAATCGTATGCATTGAAGCTCAATAAAGTAGTAAGGTACCATAGTTGTGGTAAAGCAGAATTAATTGGGGATGCTGTTGTTCCTGTTGCTAGACGAAGAAAAAAAGATTTTTTAGATGCGATTGTACCCTAGGTATATTATTATGATGAAACTAGAATTGAGAATAATTCCATCATGAATGTTAAAGGAGTTGGCTTTGCGCTAGCTCCTTTTTTTATATTATATCATCAAATCCTATACATAATCCTCACCATCGCGCATCATTATTTCTATTTGCTTAAGTTCTAGATGTTCTTCATCACTCATGTCCGTAAGTTCAGAATTTTTGTACCTGCGATATACCTTAGCAATTTCATATTCTATATCTTCTTCTGTGATATCATCAGAATCTATAAAAGGTAAACCCATTACTGCAGTATAGACTATAAAGTATATCAAGGTTAATACACCAATAGGGATTAACATGTATGGCCTATCAGCTTTGTCCATCAAAAAACTAATGCCGTATAAGAAAACAGCGATAGATCCAAATACGGCACCGACAATCTGCATTGCCTTTACTTTCTTCTTTTTCTTTTCTAAGTTGATTAATGCTCTTTCTCTTAAGTCTTCGTACATAACTCGTTTGTTGATCTGATACTATTAATGTAGGCAATAATCTTCAATTCTCTATTGAACTCAAAATGTTTTCGACGAACCCATCATTGGCAAGTGCCTAATTGCCTAATAGCTAATAGTAAATTAGATGGTTAATAGCGGTTGTGTCATTCTACTAAAAAGATAGAATTGTAAGTGTAACTAGATCGGATGTAAGGTTTGTATGCATCTTATAGCGTATAGTAATTTCGTGATTTGGAGGTACGTATAAATGAATCTAGCTACTAATTAGTATTTGTGTGTTAGGTATTAATATCCCATTTCTCATATCTTAGCCGCCTAAACCCAATATGGCACAAATGCTAAAATCTTTCTTGAAGCGTATTCACCCTAAGTATCAAGCACTGATCAATGAGTATCCTGTAGATATGAAGCCGCGGTACGGCCATGGTAAGCCACCTCATAAGCAACTCTATGACATCATAGATGCTGAGCGAAGTACATACAGCGCATTGATTGCAGCTGCCCTGGAGTTTCAAAATGAGATTGCGCAGATAGAAGATAGCAGTAAAGTAACCGATAGTACTCTGCCTGGTTGGAACAATGGATTTCTGCCAGGACTGGATATCATAGCTATATATACCATGATTGCTCACTATAAGCCAAAGCGTTATGTGGAGGTAGGGTCAGGTAACTCGACTAAAGTAGCCTATAAAGCGAAGCAGGAGCAACATAGCGATCTTCAAATTACGTCGATCGACCCTATGCCGAGGGCTGAGATTGATACATTAGCAGATGTAGTAATCAGAAAGAAATTTGAAGATATAGATTATCAAAAAGTGCTTGATCTAGAAGCAGGGGATATTCTGTTTATAGATAATTCACATAGGATTTTACCAAACTCTGATAGTATGGTGTTCTATATGGAGATACTACCTCAATTGAAAAAGGGAGTGATCGTACATATCCACGATATTTATCTGCCGTATGATTATCCGCAATTTATGTGTGATAGATTTTATACTGAGCAATATGGTTTGGCCATGTATATTATGGCTAATTCTGCGAGGTATAAAACCATTTTCCCTTGCTATTTTGTCTCAGAAGATGCCCAGCTCACTAAGCAGTTGGAGCCCATTTGGAGTAATCAGAATCTTAAAGACGTGGAAAGGCACGGTGGTTCTTATTGGCTGCAGATAGGAGAATAGCCTCTACTCCTATACTAGAAATTCTTAAGTCTGAGCAATGCGGCTTAGTAAGTATGAGGCATTCTCAGGTTACTGATGTCAGTAATTGCTTACTACAATATTCTATCGTCTTGCTTTTAATCTAGGATGGAATCTAATGTAATTATCTATACGTATTGGGTCGTTCCAACTCATAGAATATCTCTTACCTTTAAGTTATAAACTAGAATATTTCTGATCTATGAAATTTGGAACAAAAGTAATACATGCCGGTGTCGAACCTGACCCATCTACTGGAGCGATAATGACTCCCATTTTCCAAACATCAACCTATGTGCAATCTGCACCTGGAGAGCACCAAGGCTACGCTTATGCTCGCAGTCAAAACCCAACTCGTACCGTGTTAGAGAATAATCTAGCGGCTTTAGAAAACGGTGCTATGGCGATCTGTTACAGTAGTGGAATGGCAGCAATGGATGCAGTGCTGAGACTGCTTAGTCCAGGTGATGAAGTGGTAGCTACTAATGATATTTACGGAGGTACATACCGTATTATGAATCAGGTGTTTGTTAAGTATGGCATTAAGTTTCACTTCGTTGGTATGGATTCTATAGAGAGTATCGCCGAAGCAGTCAATGAGAATACCAAGATGATATGGGTAGAGACTCCTACTAATCCAATGCTCAATATCATAGACATCGCAATGGTCTGTGAATACGCTAAGACTAAAAGTATACAAGTATGTGTCGATAATACATTTGCGTCGCCCTATCTTCAGAATCCGATAGATCTAGGAACAGATATTGTTATCCATTCGGCCACTAAGTATCTAGGAGGTCACTCAGATGTAGTGCATGGTGCTGTGATTACCAATGATATAGAGACTGGAGAGAAATTAAGATTTATACAAAATGCAGTAGGTGCCATACCTGGGCCCCAGGACTGTTTCCTTATTATTAGAGGAATTAAGACACTTCACGTACGAGTACAGAGAGCATGCGAAAACGCTAGGAAGATAGCGGAGTATCTTTTGACTAATGATAAAGTGAATAACGTGTATTACCCAGGATTTGAATCTCATCCTAATCACGAAGTTGCCAAAAAGCAAATGAAAGACTTTGGAGGAATGGTAAGTTTTGATTTTAAGGAGGATAGTTTAGATACTGCAAGGACTATGCTCAGCGCTACGCATCTATTTGCTTTGGCAGAGTCACTTGGTGGGGTAGAGTCATTAATTGGCCATCCAGCGAGTATGACTCATGGGTCTATCCCCAGAGAGGAAAGACTCAAAGTAGGCTTGACAGATTCATTAATTCGATTAAGTGTAGGGATTGAAGACGTTGACGATCTCATTCAAGATCTAGATAATGCATTAGCTAAGATATAGTATATCAGCTAGTTAGCTATAATAGCATATAGGGCTAAGTATAGTGAACACTTTGTTGCCTTGTAGTTTAAAACTTTTATCAATAAAATCGGTGAATTCACAAGAGACATACATCATATTTTTATTAATTTCACGTTGTATCCTATGATACATATACCACAGGCATACGAGAATGTGTTAGTGGCTACTTGGAACCTATTTACTAACAAAACCCAACAGAATGAGCGATGTAAATGAAAAAATTACTAAGCTAAAGGAGAAGGCGGTAAAACAACTTGAGGAAGTTGGTGCGTCTAATCTGGATCATGATCTGCTAGACACATTGGCTGGTAGACTTAAGTTGGTCATCGATAACAAAGATGCCCTACTCGTATCTGGCGCTGATGAATCAGAGCTAGAGACCGTGCGTAGAAACTTCGTAGAGAAGAAGCTAGGCGTGGAAGACAAGGACAAAGGAATGGCGGCTGTGAAAGCAGTAGCAGAGAAAATGTCTGGCATCAGAATGAAGAACAGAGTAGCGTTCTACTATCTGGTACAACAAGAGCTTAGCTAAATTAACTTAGCAACCAACACAGTGTACTGCACTTTAAACATTTTAGAAAAAAATTAGCGCAAAGGCATATTGGATGAGACCAATATGCCTTTTTTATTAGCGAGTTTTTGCTAAATGATATATTTTCGGATGCCTTAATATTGAGTCCAAAAGCCGTTTTATAGCCTGTCTTAATAGCTTTAGGCAAAATTAATTACTTAGAATTCGGAAAGTTAAAGTTGTATTCTTATTACAAGATAGGTTTGCATTCCTTATCTTTCTCCTATGTCTACACCATCTATAGATTCTATTAAGTCTTGGGCAGAGGAAGATCGTCCAAGAGAGAAGATGTTGCTCAAGGGAAGAGCTAGTCTAAGCGACGCTGAACTGATAGCCATCATTTTGGGCTCAGGATCAAGAGATGAGTCTGCTGTAGCTTTAGCGAAGAGAGTGCTTTCTACAGTGGACCATAACTTACATGAACTGGGAAAACTTTCTCTTGTAGATCTCATGAAATTCAAAGGAATTGGAGAAGCCAAAGCAATATCTATAGCAGCAGCATTAGAAATAGGTAGACGTCGATCAATCACAGCACCCCAGAAAAAACCAATAATTACTTCTAGTAAAGAAGCATATGACTTAATAAAGTCTATTATCAGTGATATGGCACATGAAGAGATGTGGGTCATATTACTCAATAAAGGGAATAAATTCATTAAGAGAGTAAAAATGAGCTCTGGAGGTAGTACAGCAACTATAGTAGATGTCAAAATGATCCTCAAAGTTGTGATAGAGTCTCAAGCTCAAAGTATCATACTCGTGCATAATCACCCCTCTGGATCATTGTCTCCGAGTAGAGCCGATATAGAGATTACCAACAAGATTAAAGAAGCAGCGAAGTATTTCGACCTTACCGTCATGGATCATATTATAGTAGCGGAGACAGGATACTATAGTTTTGTAGATGATGGAAGATTGTAATTTCCTAATCCTCAAATACCACGGTTACCTCTTCAGACACAGGTCTAGCTTGACAGCTAAGAATATATCCATCTTCGACTTCATCATCGTCTAAAGCAAAGCAAGCATCCATTTTTACTTCACCAGATGTTACTTTGGCAATACAAGTAGAGCAAGCACCACTTGTACATGAGTATGGAGGTTCTTTGCCTAGATCTATAAGTTCGTCGAGAATCGTCTTACTATCATCCATAGACAAGACTATAGTATCTCCGTTGAGCTTGACAGTTACCGTAGATGATCCTGTAGCTACTGGATTAACTTCTTTTTTCTTAGTTGCTCCTCCGAATGATTCTTTCTTGATAAGATCTTTGCTTATACCTTGCTCTAATAGAGCCGCTTCTACATTAGATATCATGTTTCCTGGCCCACAGATATAGTACAGTTGAGTTTTATTGTACGATGGATTTCTCTCAAGAAAATCAGTAACCTTTTCCTCATCTATTCGGCCTGTCTCGCCTTTCCATGAAACAGATTTTTTACCAAGGAGACCACTGATGCCACCAGCTTTTACCTTAGTCGGTCGACTGATAGTGTGTGTTATACTTAGTTGCCCCTGATGAGACTGCTCTAGTTTATTGAGTATGTCATGAAAGATAATCCCTTTTTCTGACCTACTGCCATATATTAGATGACATGAACTCTTAGGTTCTTGCTCTAGTACGTCCTGAATCATACTAATGACCGGTGTGATACCACTACCTGCGGCAAAAAAGTAGTGGTCTCTTGCAAGATCAAAGTCTGGCAAAAGGGTAAATCTACCTTCTGGTGCTAATACATCTAAGGTTTGTCCTGCTTTAAGATGGTCATGCAGATAATTTGACATACGTCCACCGTCAACTCGTTTGATCGATACAGCTGGCGAGTCAGCGTGTGGTGCCGTACAGATAGAGTAAGACCTACGGATCTCTTCTCCGTCTATATCAGCCCTTATAGTAAGGTATTGACCAGCTTTAAAATTGTATTTTTCGTTTAGATCACTAGGTATATCGAAATATATAGATATCGTATCTTCTGTCTCTTTTACTATCTTATCAACCTTAAGTGTATCGAACATGCTATGTATATTGTAAGTGTTTTTTCTAAATGCTAAAATAGCTTAGAAGTGGACTATGTTTTCAATATCTGGCATTTATTTTAACTGATAATGACATTCTCTAGTAATCTCTAATTTGAGAATATAATTTTTGACCTAGATTCCAATAGAATAAGCTATTTTAGCATTCAAATTACAACTAATCATAATATGAGTAAGACTCTTTCGGTAATCATACCAGCTTATAATGAAGAAGCAACCATTGCCAATATTCTCGATAGGATAATGGAAGTAGACCTTATTGGTGGTATCACTAAAGAACTTGTGGTAGTGAATGATAGCTCCAAAGATAAAACGGAAGAAATCGTCTTACAATATCAGAAAGACCATCCAAAGGTTCCAATAAAGTACTTTAAGCATGAAGTCAACATGGGTAAAGGAGCGGCATTACATACTGGTATAAAGGAAGCTACTGGAGATTATATAATTATCCAAGATGCCGATCTTGAGTATGATCCTCAAGAATTCAACTTACTTCTACAGCCTATTTTGGATGAGTTTGCAGACGTGGTTTACGGCTCTAGATTCATTGGCGGTAAGCCTCATAGGATTTTATTCTTCTGGCACTCTATTGGTAATAAGTGGTTGACAGGCCTTTCTAATGCTTTCACTAATCTTAATCTCACAGATATGGAGACTTGCTATAAGATGTGGAAATCAGAACTTGTAAAGAGTGTCGATCTCAAGGAAAATAGATTTGGATTTGAGCCAGAGGTTACTGCCAAAGTTTCTCGTATTCCAGGAGTAAGGATATATGAAGTAGGTATATCGTACTACGGACGTACTTATGAAGAAGGAAAGAAGATTAACTGGAAAGATGGAATCAGTGCTATATATTGTATATTGAAATATAATCTCTGGAGTCGTAAATAGATTGACTTTCATATAAACCTAAAATCAATTGCTAGCTATCTTTTTAGAGGGAGTAGTATTCGGACTAATATTAACGATAATGTTAGGCCCAATCTTCGTGGCTCTGACTCAGACAGGAATTGAAAAAGGAGCAAGAGCCGGATTTACTGTAGGACTAGGAGTGTGGACTAGCGACTTGTTAGTGATTTTGTTTTCTTACCTATTTATCAGTAAAGTTGATGCTTTGGTTCAAGACGAAGTGTTTAAGTATTGGATGGGGTCAGTCGGTGGATTTATTCTTATCACTTTCGGAATAGCTATTTTTCTTAAAAAAACAGAATCAATTAAAGAAGGTGGCAGTTATACTTCAAAAAATTACTTTGGCTTTTGGCTTAAAGGTTTTTTAGTCAATACAATTAATCCATTTACTTTCATTTTTTGGTTGGGTGTGATATCTACAAAGGTGATTGGTGTCAATATGAATGATACACAAGCTTCAGTTTTTATTTCAGCTATTATGATTACTATTATTTTTACGGATACTTTAAAAGTGTTAGGTGCTAAAGCTATTCGTAGTAAATTAGAGTCTAGTCATATTCAAATGATTAGTAGAGTCGCAGGAGCAGCTTTAGTAGTGTTTGGCGTAGTGTTACTGTATCAAACAAATCATAATGGTTTTATGTAACTGTTATGAAGCGTGAATGTTAAAAATTTAAATCTGTCAACCAAAAGTGCAAACGACTCTTATAGGCTCACATTTTAAAGGGAAGATGTGATTTTGGTGAAACTCCTGCAAAGTGTAGTATTCATTTTTCTATATCAAGGCTCATATGATTAGAGTATCTATACTTAAGGGAAGTACTGCAACGGAAATAAAAAAACCTCCAAAATCTTTATGATAATGGAGGTCAATTTTACTCTTAGTATTTTACCCTAATCTTCTGTCTCGATTAAAGAAAGACTTAAAGATTGTATGCCTTTAAGCTCTTTATCTCTAGTGTTTTGAATAAAAGAAATGTTATACTCACCAGTGTCTTTAAATTTAACATTATCTCTTAGGAGCAAGTGCAGCTTACATTCTTCACCTTTACATGCGGAGAGCCACGAACCCATCTTATTAGCTAGTTCAATGGATAGTGGACTAGTAAACTTTTCCTGAGTAGGGTAGGTAGTTACTATATTCGTATAAAAATTTTGATAAGAAAAATCGACACTGTGGACTATAGTTAATAGTAAGTCGTATTCCTTATTCGGATCGTCAATGTTAAAGTTGAAATCCACGGTTTCATCGTATGACCAACTATTGTTAAGCACACGATTTTCTTCGTAGACCACCTTTGGACCACATGAAGATAAAAGCATTGCGCTTAGAAATAATGAAATGTATATAAATGGACGCATTAATTAAACATGTCTTTCATGCGTTCAAAAAATCCCTTTTCTTCTTTTCCTGGATTAGGAGTAAAGTTGGGCATTTCTTTCATTTTTTCTAGCAGTTCCTTTTCGTCTTTATTGAGTTGCTTTGGTGTCCATATATTTACATGGATAAGTTGATCGCCAGTTCCATATCCCTGTACAGATGGAAGACCTTTACCTCTAAGTCTAAATATTTTTCCTGCTTGTGTTCCTGCTGGTATTTTGATTTTCACTTTACCAGTCAGGGTAGGTACTTCTACTGATGTACCCAAGGCTGCATCTGCAAAATTGATGAATAGATCATGAACTATATTTTGTCCATCTCTACTAAAGTTTTCACTTTCCGTAACTTCAATATTGATTAGAAGATCTCCGTTAGGGCCACCATTTTTTCCTGCGTTACCTTTGCCTCTCATTGATAGTTGCATGCCATCTTCTACACCTGCAGGGATTGGAATAGATATAGTCTCTGACCCCATCTCTGTTCCGTCACCTTTGCAAGTGCCACACTTTGCAGTGATTTGAGAGCCACTTCCTGAGCATGTTGGACAGACTGTAGTAGTTTGCATTTGACCTAAGAAGGTCGACTTGATTTGACGTACATATCCTGATCCACCGCAAGTGCCGCAGGTAGAAACTGAACTTTTATCTTTGGCTCCACTACCATCACAAGTAGTACAGCTTACAGATTTTTTTACTTTAATATTCTTCGTTACTTCTGCCGCTACATCTTCTAACGATAGCTTTACTTTGATTCGAATATTAGATCCTTTTTGACCAGACCTTGTGCTACGACCACGGCCACCTCCAGCACCCCCAAAGAACGAATCAAAAGGACTGCCTCCATCGCCGAAAATGTCTCCAAATTGACTGAAGATATCATCCATCGTCATGCCACCACGGAATCCACCACCACCTTGATTAGGATCTACACCTGCGTGACCGTATCTATCATATCTCGCTTTTTTATCTGCATCACTTAGGATTTCGTATGCTTCGGCAGCTTCTTTAAATTTAGTTTCAGCCTCCTTATTGTCAGGATTACGGTCTGGGTGAAATTTCATCGCTGTTTTTCGATACGCCTTTTTAATAGTAGCCGCATCAGCACTTTTTTCTACACCTAGTATTTCGTAATAATCTCTTTTTGCCATATTGTTGATTTCGAATGATATATTTTACAATGTGATACGTCACAAAGAAAAACAATCAATAATTCGAATTTTATCTCGCCTATTAAATTCTATTGATGATGATTTAATAAACTCTTATTTATAAAAGAGGAAGACACACTTTAAAATGCGCCTTCCTTTTGTATTTGTTTCTTATTTATTTACCGACTACGACTCTAGCGTATCTGATGATTTTGTCATTTAGATAATATCCTTGTTCGATAGTATCTATGATCTTTCCTTTCATCTCTTCGCTAGGTGCTGGAATTTCTGTTATTGCTTCATGTAGCTCAGGATCAAATGTTTCACCCGTAGACTCCATGACAGTAATTCCTTTAGAGGTAAGTACAGACTTTAGTTTTTGATATACAAGTGCTACGCCTTCAGAAAAGGTTTCCCCATCAGCGCCAGATTCTGCAACTTTTTTGGCTCTATCAAAATCATCCATCACTGGAAGAAAAGCTTGTAAAGTATCTATTCCTGCTGTGGCGCGGAAATCTACACGTTCCTTTGCTGTACGCTTCTTGAAATTGTCAAATTCAGCAAACAGTCTTAGAAATTTATCTTTACTTTCTCCTAGTTCCTGCTCAAGCTCTGCTATTCTTTCCGCTTGCTTATCTTCTTTAGAAGATTTAGAATCTTTCTGGTCTGCTGTACCTTCTTGGTCTTTTATGACTTCCTCTTCGTGGATTTCTTCTTGCTTCTTAGTCATTTTGTTTCTTAGTTTGTTAAACATATAATGGTACTATCAAACGCTTTGCCACATCCATATATAGGTCATTATGGCATAGGCAGCCGTCATTTATGTCAAAAACTACAAAGATATACGAAATGTCCTCAATTTCTAATGTAGCAATATTGTCGTACGACACAACAATGCGGTGTATGTACAACCCTCGTTTTTGAAACGATTGTGACTTCCAATCTATAGTAATAGAAACACGTTACACGTCTAATTATAAGTTGTGTGTCACAGAGACGACTACAACGATTACTAGCATTAAGCAAAAGCGTAGAACGTAAACTCAACTACCAAGCCGTTATTGCAGTTATACACCCCTCTTTATCAGGAAAGTCTCGTACTAATTTCAATTTTTCGGATATCACCAAACAATTAGATTGAGGAGAATATAAACGCCAATAAAATTTGTTAAAACAAACTATATTTTGCAAAAAAAACAATACCTACTTTCTAAATTGAAATATTGTTCTAATTTAGACGTTAGATAAAGAGTAATAGTTTTAGAATTATTCTTTTCTAATTAGAATGTTAGAGTGCCCCCTTTTCACATCTAGCAGAAATATGTGCTTGTTGATAGTAGCGGATATACTATTGATCATTTAAGTTTTTACTGAACGTTCCAGTTGGTCTAGTCTTGTTATGTCTATACCTAAAATAATAGCGCGTTCTTTTTATTGATGATTAGTAAAACTGCAAACGGATTTGTCAAAATTTGTATTCTATAAGCAATTAGATTCTATGGACTGTGGTCCTACTTGTCTCCGTATGGTTGCGAAGTCTTATGGC
>CALKJD010000118.1 GCA_937995755.1 uncultured Saprospiraceae bacterium
ATTTTTGATTTCCCCATACTTCAATAAGAACGAATATTTAGTAGCGCTTTTTGAAATATATTCGTCATTATTAGAAGAAGATTTACTAAATGAAGACAAGGAAGTCATTTGGAATTCAATATACCAAAGTAAAAAATTCAATGACACTAAATTTAGGAAACTGAACTCTGATTTACTGAAATTATTTGAACAGTTCATCACTATAGAAGCTTTTGAAAAAGACAAGCAAACTAAACTTACCGTAGAGCTTAAAGCAATTAATGATCGCAATTTGGATATCCTCTACAATTCAATTAAAGCTAAATTAGATAGACACGAAAAATATAACATTGACAAATCTGCTGATCATTATTACTTTCTATACGAGACTGAGAAAACCAAATTTGAACTTAAAACTGAAATAGAAAGAAAAAACAAGAAAACTGATTTTGCCAAAGACTTTAATATTTCAGATATCTCAAGAAACTTAGATGTTTTTTATTTGTCCGAAAAGTTAAAATATATAACTACCACATTAAGTTGGAGCAAACTATATAAAATCAACATTGACAGCATTGACATTTCTCCTATCAAAAAAATTGTATCTGAACGAAAGGAAATCATACCTCCAATAGCCTTATACTATCAAATTTACTTAACCTTAATTGAGCCTGAAGAAATTAGACATTTTTTGATACTTAGAAAACTTATCAAGAAATATTTAGATGTGTTCCCCCCTAAGGAACAGCGATACATTCTAGATTCTGCAGTAAGTTACGGAGTTGGAAAGGTGAATGCCGGAGCTCTAGAGTTACAAAAACCAACCTTGGAAATATATAAGGAAGCACTGGGATACGAAGGATTTTATGACAATGGTTACTTATCTCCTACTTCCTTTAGAAATATAGTATTTTTTGCCTTAAGAAATAATGAATTTGACTGGGCCGAGAGCTTTGTTGGTAAATTTAATTCAAGACTCGTAGAAGCACTCCAAGAGAATGCAAAATCGTTTAATCTTGCCAGAATTAAATTTTATAGAAAAGATTTTGACAATGTCATAAGACTCTTGCACGAAGTTGAGTATCATGACGTATTCTACAACTTAAACTCAAGAGTTTTACTACTAGCTTCCTATTACGAATTAGAAGAATTTGACTCTTTGGATTCGCTAATAAATTCAACTAATATATACCTCAGAAGAAACAAACAAATCTCAGACTCTAAAAAGAAACTTTACCTTAACCTCAATCGCTTTCTAAAGCGAATACTTAATTCAAATCAAAATGATAAAGAAGCAATTTCCAAAATAAAAGACAAGCTTCTTGAAACCAAAGGCGTGGCGGTAAAACCATGGCTCTTAGAGAAAATAAACGAACTATTATAAACTAAAAATAGATAAAGCAAAGCAGAAGATGAATAGATATAAAACTAAGTACTTCAAGGAGATAGAAGGAATAAGTGAGTTTTTAAAAAATGGATATAACATAGAAAACTGTGTAGTACAAGATATAGATTTTAGAGGGCTACAGATCAATTGGAAAAGTGTAAAACTTAAAGGATGCTGTTTTCTCGGTTGTACTTTTTCAGCTGATTCATTACCGTACATCTATCAAGAGGCGACCGTATTTCCTCACCCTCACAATATTCCTTATCAACCCTATCGCAAAAACCTTTATAGCTGGCAAGAATTAGCTAAAGGACATGAAAAATGCAGCGTTGACTTAGCTATCTATAATCACTTTAGCAAATACCGTCATCACCATGATGTAGTGGAAATGCTCTATCAACGGTTACACGACCATGCTATTGATGATGCTTTATATGATCTACTTAACCATCATGGCGACAAGAAAGTCGTAGGTATAATGGGTGGCCATGGTACAAAGCGAACTGATCCCAACTACGCCAAAGCTGCCTTGACTGCTCAAGCTTTAGCTGCCGATGGATATTATGTAGCCTCAGGAGGCGGCCCAGGCATCATGGAGGCATCTAACTTTGGTGCATACATGGCTAACTATACGCCACAAGACCTACTTACCGCATTGGAGATGATGACTGATGCACCGCATTATACGGATGCTGATTACCACGACTTAGCTGTAAGTGTATTGGACAGATATACCAATGGTAATTCTAATTTAGCCATACCGACTTGGTTTTATGGTCATGAACCTAGTAATGTATTTGCATCAAGTATTGCTAAATACTTTTCTAATAGTATCAGGGAAGATACCTTACTCGCGATCTCACTTCACGGAGTAGTCTACGCTCCAGGAAGCGCCGGTACTACACAAGAAATATTTATGGATGCTGCACAGAACCACTATGGCACATTCGGAGATGTCAGTCCAATGGTATTTTTGGGAACGGAGAGATACACCAAGGAAACCAATTTATATCAAACTTTATATGATCTCGCAGAGGGAAAAGCATATCAAAAAAGTATGCATCTCACGGACGAACCGCTTGATGTTCTTTCATTTATCAAAGCACATCCACCGATACCTTACAAGTAATTACAGAGCTGATTTTTTTTTACAAATCATTGCCTAGCGTATCCATGAAAAGCGCCAAGAATAATTGCTTTCCATGGATACGTTCTTACTTCTCCTTGCATCTACCCATCTGCTAAAGCTCTCTTATACGTCGTAAGACAACGTTCTCTTGCCATCTTGTGATCTACTATGGGTTCAGGATATTTATCTGTGCCGAATTCCGGTATGAATTCTTTGACGTACTTTCTTTGCTTATCAAATTTTTCTAACTGCGCCATAGGGCTAAATATCCTAAAATAAGGAGCGGCATCGGTTCCTGAGCCTGACGCCCATTGCCATCCACCATTATTACTGGCTAGATCAAAATCCAGAAGTTTCTCTGCGAAATAAGCTTCACCCCATCTCCAATCTATCAATAAGTGCTTCGTCAAAAAGCTAGCTACTAACATACGTACTCTATTGTGCATATGTCCTGTTTGATTTAACTCTCTCATGCCAGCATCGACTAAAGGATAGCCTGTCATTCCATTTTTCCATGCTTCAAAATCCTTTTCATCATTGAGCCATTCTATTCGATCATACTTAGCTCTGTAAGACTCCGTAACTACCTTGGGATTATGATAAAGTATAGTCGCATAAAAGTCACGCCAAATCAACTCGCTGAGATACACCGCACTTAGGTGCTGAGCCTTACGTGCTTTCTCTCTTATACTTACCGTACCAAACCTAAAGTGAATCCCTAAGCGACTAGTGCCATCTATCGCAGGAAAATTTCTTTGCGACTCATACTTCTTAATTATACTCTGAGCCACATCTGTTGAAGGTATTTCAATGTCTGTTCGTTCAAATCCCATTTCCTTCAAAGACACACTTTTACTAATGATCCCTTTGGCCAAGTTTTCAAAATACGCTTCAGTAGGATATGACTTAAAATAAAATGAAGCGCCACTCTCATCTCTACCCTCCTCGATCTTTTCTAGCCATTTCCTTTTGTAAGGAGTAAATACACTGTACGGCAATCCATCAGCTTTGGTAATTTCATCTTTCTCAAATATGACATGATCCTTGAACGTATGTAACTCAATACTTTTATCTGCTAACATTTCATTTACTGCCGCATCTCGTGACTTGGCATATGGCTCGTAATCGTGATTGGTATACACCTCCGATACATCAAACTGCTTCACTATTTCTTTCCATACTTCTATCGGTTTACCATAGTATACTTGTAATGAAGCTCCCATTGATTGCAATTGCTTGTCCAAGCCACTTATTACATCATGTATAAACTCTACTCTTGCATCCTTAGTAGGTAATTTGGAGAGGATCTCAGTGTCAAATATGAAAACTGGAATAACAGGTAGTTCTGATTTCAAGGCGTGGTAGAGGCCTGCATTGTCTTCTAATCTAAGATCTCTACGAAACCAGAATATGTTGTTTTTCATATTGATATGTTTTTATAACGAATTACTATTTAATTAATGGAACTCTCTACTTATCTACGTCACGAATACCAATGATCCCATTAATTTACACACTCCTTAATAATGTTGAGTTGTATCACCCATGGCATATACATATATTAAAAATTGTAATAATCCGATCGGAATCTTAATTTTACATGAATTTTCTAATAAAGTCTTACACAATGACAAGATATATAATCCTATTTACAGCCATATTGTTTTTCGCATCTTGTAAAAATGACAAGCAAGCCAATGACGAAGCAAATCTCCAACCTGGTGAAATAGCTTACAATTCGCAGCCAACTAAAGAAAATGCTGTCAAAGCTCTAGCAGAAATATCTAATCAACTTAAAGTGGACCGCGATGACCCAAAGCAAGTAAAGAGCCTATCAGAAAGAGGGTTAGAGATTGCACGTAAAAATAGCCTTACGGCAAAACAAATAAGCTTCTTGCTACTACTAAGCAAAGAATACCCAAAAGATCCTGAAGCAAAAAACAGACTACTCGAACTGGCAGATATCATGCATAAGATAAATAAGAAGCAAGCTGCAAATGTATTGTACTCTGGAGTAATAGATAGATTTGCTGAAACTGATGCAGCTGAAAAAGCAAAAGCTAAACGTGCTCCTGAAGCATCTGATGTGAAGGCTTACTTAACAAAAGTAGGTGAAGAAGTATTTGTCAATCCTGATAAATTTGGTGTCAATAGAAAAGCAGCGCAATCATATGTAGATGCTTGTGAAGCATTTGCACTCGCTTATCCTGGTACTAAAGAGGCTCCTGAATTCCTCTATAAGGGTACAGAAGTATCTCGTACACTAAGAACCTTCAGCAAGTCACTTTCTATGTACGATTGGATCATTGATCAATATCCTCAATATGACAAAGCACCTACTGCTATGTTCCTCAAAGGCTTCATCATAGAGAATGAACTCAACAATGATGAAATGGCAAAGGAAGTATACAACTCGTTCTTATCTAAATATCCTGATCACCAACTCAAAGATGACGTTCAATTCCTACTAGATAACGTAGGTAAAACAGATGAAGAAATCATGGAAATGATCGAGAAGAATAAAAAGAATCCAAGCTAAACTTGATTGCTTATGCTCTTGTAGAAGAGCGAAATCACAGATTTATTAGTTTATAATTATCACTATAATCTCTAATCAGAGACATAAATGTGATATGGCGCACTCTATGTAATATTTAAGACGTATTACTCAGTTCGTCCTGACCTAGCTATGCCTCTTATGTATCCCTTCGAATGGATTATGGGGATGATCTACTAATCCAAAAAGCACAGGTATTATAATATCGTAAAATCTCAAACTGGTAAACACAAATCCTACCTCAATATCTTAAATGTAGTTCTACGATTCTCTTGATGTTGTGCTTCTGTACATGACTCACATTCGCAATCGACAGCTAATTGTGATTCGCCGTAGCCTTGGGCTTGCAATCGATCAAAAGGAATACCTCTATCCACTAGATACAATACGGCCGACTGTGCTCTCTTTTGACTCAACTCAGCATTATAGTCGTCTTCACCTCTACAATCTGTATGAGATGACATCTGTATGCGTATCTGTGGATTATCTCTGAGGATCGTCGACAGTCTATCTAAGGTAGGCTTGGCTGCATCTACGATCGCCCACTTGTTATAATCGTAATAGATCTCTTTGAGTATGATCTCTTTATCGTAAAATATCTTATCCAATTTGATCTCTACATTGATGGTATAGCTCTTTTCATCAGCGCTGAGATTCAGTCCTTTGGTACTTACTTTGATCGTCCGACTAAGGTAGCCTGGCTTAGATGCTTTGATGGTGTAGGTCTTTCCATTATCCAATTCTTCTATGAAGAGGCCATCTTTTCCTGATCTGCGATCAAGCGTCAGATCTCCACTAAACTCTACCCTAGCATCTGATAAAGTTTCGATTCCTATTACTTCAGAATTTGGATCTTCGCCATCTTGGTATAAGTCAGTAATCACCTTACCTGCGAGATAAATAGATAATTCATCTTCTGGTACTTCTGTAGGCGTCGTGTCTATTTCTACTTGTTCTAACTGATATTTGGTATAGCTATAGATATCATCTCTTCCATCTTTTCCTCTAGAAGTACTAAAGAATCCTTTCTCTATTTCTTTGCCTCGCAGCCTGGAATATTCATCGATAACCAATCCAAAATCATCATAACTGCTATTGATCGGCTGACGTACATTTTCAGGTTTTGCCCAACTGCCATTAGCTTTTAGGTACGTCTTAAAAATATCTAAGCCTCCTAAGCCTGGATGATAGTCAGATGAAAAGTATAAGGTATCTCTATACGACGTAGGAAAATATTCATCACCCGCCGTATTGATCGTACTCGGCATCAGATATGGTGCTGACCATTCATCCTCACCAACTAGCTCTGAGTAGTACAAATCATAGCCTCCTGGCCCATCTGGCCCTTTGGTACAGAACACCATTACGCTATCATTTTCTATTAATGTGGGTTGTCCATAGTTGATTTCATCTACTACAAAATTGATCACTTGTGGTTCGGTCCAGAGACCATCTTCTTTATTGGCATACATCAGCTTACAGTAGCTATCTGTAGACTCTGTACCGCTGCATCTCGTAAATATGATCTTATTGAAATCTTGCGTAAAACAGGCTGCTCCTTCATTAAAATTGGAATTGATCTCTGCATCGAATCTACGCACACCTCTCCCTTCTTTATCCATGATAAATAAATCAGAATACTTATTACCTGTCCACTTATAATCGTCGCTACCACTCGCATCCTTTCGGTCACTTGTGAATACTAAATAATTTCCTTCATAAATCGTCGAAGCATAATCGTTGAATCTACTATTACCGTCCAAGGCATATATCTTGGTTGTATTTTGTCTTTCGCGATCCCATTCGGCGGCAAGCTTAAGTACTTGTATCTCTCGCTTGATCATCTGATCTTGACTGTGCAGTTTGTTTAGTGACTTCCAGATATCTAACGCTGCTGCATAATCTCCTGACTGCTTATATACTCTTGCCAATCCTCTATCGGCTTGCTCTCCATAATTGGCTCTTACCGCTTTTTCGTACCATCGGATAGATCGATTAACATCATTAAGTATCTCATAACTCGATCCTAGTAGATAGGCAATCCTCGCCGCATTGCGTTTATTGGATTCTTCCTTGTGCTCTTCTTTGAGCATTTCTATCGCTACGGCATACTTCTTTTGCTCATATGCCGATTCTCCATCTTTTAGCTCTTTGGTAAACGCACAGCCACACACCATCAATACTACGGTGCATGCAAGAGCGAATTTCCATAATCGAGAAAGTGCAGTCAATCTATAAGGCATAAATCAGTTAAAGGCTATTAATGGATTTGTGTATTCAATATCTAAAAATACAATATAAGGATATAATCTAGACCTTCTCTATAGTACAATTGTGCATCAACGACAATACTTAATATTTTTGCAAGCTATAATTAACTTAAAATCCATTCGAAAAAGGATCTGTAGAAGTATATTTGATCCTTATTAATGAATAACACCTGTAAACTTGTATTAAATATGAACTACGAAGCATTACTCATCGATACTCAAGACGGAATAGCTACTATTACTATCAATAGACCGCAAGCACTTAATGCCATCAATAAATCAGTGATGACTGAGCTCAATAGCTTTTTTGGAAATGATTATAAATCTATCGATGGACTTAAGTCAGTCATCATTACAGGAGCAGGAGAAAAAGCATTTGTAGCAGGCGCTGATATCAAAGAATTTGCTTCTCTCGATGCTGCCGCTGGATCTGCCTTATCTAAATATGGACAGGATACTTATATGCTGATAGAAAACTTTCACTTACCAGTCATCGCTGTAGTCAACGGTTTTGCATTAGGTGGAGGATGCGAATTAGCGATGGCTTGCCATATGCGTATCGCAAGCAGCAATGCCAAATTTGGACAACCAGAAGTAAACCTAGGATTGATCCCAGGATATGGTGCCTCACAGCGATTACCACAATTGATCGGTAAATCTAAAGCGATGGAGCTATTATTGACTGCCGATATGATCAAAGCTGAAGAGGCTAAAGCCATCGGACTGATCAACTATGTAGCCGAAGATAAAGCCGAAGCCTTAGATCTTGCTAAAACGATCCTCAAGAAAATAGCGACTAAAGGTCCATTAGCTGTAGCCAAAACGATACAAGCGGTCAATGCCTATTACGACGAATCTAAAGATGGTTACCAAATCGAACACCAAGAATTTGGAAACTGTATCGCTAGCGAAGATTGTAAAGAAGGTGCTTTAGCCTTTGTAGAGAAAAGAAGAGCTGTGTTTACTGGAAAGTAGATCTTAATATACCCTTGAGTCGCCTTCAATCGGCTATCAGAGAAATAGATAAAATTTTAAAAAGCAGTGTCTGAGGACGCTGCTTTTTTTGTGCTAGATGTGGGACAACATGTAATTCTTACACTTATTAGACGTAGAAGTCTATGACAAAAAACTTGCCTATAGACATAAATAAAAAGCAGCACCAAATGAATGGTACTGCTTTATATTTGCTTCCAACTACATTAGATGTAGTATGAATTGTATTATACGATCCTATTAGAGTCAGCTTATTATGCTTCTTCTTCTGGCATTTCGATAGGTGTAAGCATCGGTAGTCCGATCCACTTTTCTTCTTCCGGTCCTACCGCAAAGAAACCTAAGAACCCACCTGATGACTTAGCTACGTGCTTTGCAAATGACTTATAGCTATCATATAGTGTCGCTCCTAATACTGGATTCAACTTCGCTAAAATAGGATTGATCTTTACTAACTTTTCATTGATTTCACCCATACGGATAGTCACCGCACTAGATGTTACATGTGTAAAGTGGTCTAACCTCGCTGTAAAGTCTGCTCCTACATCTTTGTAAAACTCATTCAAATCTTCTGGCAATGAGTACGATCTGATCTTAGCAATCTTAGTTGCCCAATCTAGCTCCTCCTTCTCTACATCTCCGTCTGCTCCTGCGATCAAGAGAGTAATCAAAGATATTGCATCCGTTAACGACTTATACTCTTCGTCATTAAGTACCTTAAAATGTTCTGTCATTGTTAGTATTATTTTTCTAAAGCGCAAAGGTAAATGTTTATTTTGAAAGTATGAGTATTGAGTGGAGAGAGTTTGAGATGGAGCGTGTGAGAATGAGAGATTGAGGGATTGAGAGATGGAGGGATGGAGGGATTGAAGGATTGAGCAAAATCAACCTTCATTTCACCAAAATAACACTAATATAAAAAACACTCATATTATCTTTCTCTATGTATCTATGAAATAATACCTTTGAAGGCTATACCAGAGGACAACAAGACATTGGCAAAATCAAGCACTAAAGACCCAAAGAAGGCAGGAAAAGTAACTCCACTCATGCAGCAGTACTTTGCTATGAAAGCACAGTATCCTGATGCGATACTCTTATTTAGAGTAGGAGATTTCTATGAGACATTTGGCGAAGATGCTGAGAAAGCCTCACGGATACTCAATATCGTATTGACCAGCCGTAATAATGGAGGTTCTGACATTCCTTTGGCTGGATTTCCATATCACTCATTAGATACTTATCTGCCTAAGCTGGTACGTGCTGGATATAGAGTAGCGATCTGCGAGCAACTTGAGCGACCGTCGAAAGAAAAGAAGATCGTGAAACGTGGTGTGACAGATGTAGTGACACCCGGCGTGACCATCGATGATACGATCCTCGATCGCAATAGCAATAATTACCTATGTGCACTCCACATTGAAGATAAAAAAACTTGGGGAATCTCTTTTGTAGATATTTCTACTGGAGAATTTCTACTGAGCCAAGGGACTCCGAGTGAGATCGAAAAACTGATTCATGGATTTAATCCTTCAGAGATCATATACGCTAAGTCGCACAAAGCATTATTCGACAAGACTTTCGGTGAAGGATTCTATACTTACAATCTAGATGAATGGGTGTTTACCGAAGATCATGGTAAGGAGCAACTACTAGAGCATTTCAATGTCAAAAACCTCAAAGGATATGGCGTAGATCAGCATACGACTGGCCAAGTAGCGGCAGGAGCGATATTATACTATTTGGGTACTACTCAAAATGATCACCTACAGCACCTGACCAGTATCAGCCGCATCCAATCTGAGCAATATGTATGGCTCGATAGATTTACGATCCGTAATCTCGAACTCGTACATAGTGTACATGAGACAGGAAAGCCATTAATCGATGTGCTAGACAAAACGATTACTCCGATGGGTGGCCGTCTACTCCGTCGCTGGGTGATCCTCCCTCTCC
>CALKJD010000119.1 GCA_937995755.1 uncultured Saprospiraceae bacterium
CCTGGCTCTGTATAATCGGCCGTCTGTATTTCTATTACATCTCCAGCTGTAGCTGCATCGATTGCGGCTTGTATTGAACAATGGAAAGTGTTGTCTGTAACATTCTTCACTTCCGAAGCAGCTGTACCTGTAGATGCATCTCCACCCAACCAAGGGCAATACAATACATTGACAGAAATGATATCTCCTGTACCTACTCCTTCGCCTGCAGGACCACTTGCGTCACCCCACCAGTTGAGTGTAGCATCCACATCTACCCCTGTAGTATTTTCTACTCCGAAATTAGTATTACTTGCAATGTTATTATTGTTAGCTACACCAGTTCCTGTATTGATGAATTTGATTCCAGTATTATTACTAGAAATATTACTCATCGTAATCAGCACATCAGCACTATCGACTAATATTCCAATATCGTTTCCTGTGATGGATGATAGGTTATCATGAATATTAGCAGATGCTTCTGGACCTGTCAACAGGATTCCAACACCATCTGTCATGTTTGTTGTAATGTCTGTATTTCCTTTTATCTCCGCTGATACAGACGATCCTGTTGTATTAGCAGGGCTATCTTTGACATGTATCCCTACTTTGACATTATCGGTCAAAGTTACCCCATCGATTACGGCATGGGCTCCATTTGTTGCTTCAGAACTATACCCTTCATAGCTATTAACATATATACCAATATCTACATTCATTGCTGATCCTCCGACTATCTGTACAGGAGCATTATCTTTAACATTCCATACTTCGATCCCAAATTTAGGAATAGTAATACCTGATCCATCTACAGTATTACCACTTACTAGTCCTGTCGCCTCTGACAAACTAGATACAAGGATTCCTCCCCATTTCGTTTCATTCACATCCGCGATTCCAGTTATCGTATTATTAGATACTGTTAACGGAGATACTGATCCTCCTGTATGTAGGTTATAAAATATTCCTCTTCTACGAGTTGATATTGTGTTATTATCAATGACTTGATACATAGCATCACCCGTATTGGCATCATGAAAATTACCCGTTTGAATACCCGTACGAACGTTAGACATTACGTTATTAGTAATACGTGCATATTGATCATTATAAATCAGAACTCCTCCTCCCCAATTAGCAACATCAGATGCCGCATCATAAGTACCTAGATTTCTAATAAGATTCTCATTTATTAAATGACCAGAAGTAGTTGGAGCATTTGTCGTTGCACCGTAAAGTGACATTCCAAAATAAGCTAAATTTTGAAGTACATTATTCTCCACTTTCAGATTATTAATATTGTCAACATAAATAGTTATTGCTTCTGCTGCATCTAAATCTGCTCCGTTAGTTCCTAAAAAACTACTAGTCAAATTGGGATTATCTCCATCAATTAACAATCCATCAATCGTTACATTACTTGCTTGAATTTTTATCATTTCACCATATGCAGCATCAATAGTAGCTGGGTATAAAATCGCTTCTGCTACTCTAGTGCCTGTGTTAGGAGAAATTCCAGCATTAGGTCCATTAATGGTCAATGCTTTATCCACCACCAAATCTTCTTCATACACTCCTGCAGGCACTTCGATCACGTCACCTGCATCAGCAAGATCTATAGCTTCTTGGATAGTACAATGCAATGTTGATTGCGTTGTATTTTGAATCTGTGCATCAAGAGCGGCTATAATTAATGCTTGATCTGTGAGCACCTCTACTCCTCTTACCATCCTAAGATTAATACCATTAGTCGAACCTAGAAATGTATTACTGCTCAATGCTACAGAACATACTATCGGAGCATTACCTCTACCAAAATAATTTGGAGATTGTCCAGCGGCTTGATCGCCATCCCCTGTAGGATAATTTGCATTTTGATGTCCACCTCCTTGGATCTGAATACCTACATCACTGTTACTTACATTATTACCTGTAACGCTATGATTGTTCCCTTCCATTACTATTCCAAATCCTTCTGCATCCGGACCAGAGTGCTCAAAACCAGATATACTATTACCTGACAATGTAACTCCTGTAGGTATATCCACATTAGAACTAGTTGGTGTTACACCTCTTCTAAATACAGCAATACCTGCATAATCACGTGCATCATTAGATTCAAAATTAAACACCGTATTGTTAGTTACGCTGACGTTGCCATTTGGATTTTTTATTTCTATTCCAAACCTTCCTTCTCCTGATACACTATTGTTATCGATCACGGCATTGGTCATACCAGTGAGACCCATTCCACTATCGCCAGTAGTAATTATAATATCATTATTTTGAATTAATACTCCATCTGCATCTCCATCTTGCAGCTCTATTCCACAACAACTATTATTAGATAATGTATTATTGGTGAATGCTATATTTTCTTTTAAACCATTCCAGATAACAATACCTCTTGCTCCAGTAGTATGTCCAGAAATCGTACAATCATTTATTGTTACTCCATCTACAGGCCCATTAGCATAAAATCCAGATCCACCAACGTTATCTAGAATCGAAACATTATCTACTTCTAGATTATTATTGCCTAGGTTAGCATATATACCTGCATGCGTATTCCCACCTGATCCATTAAAGTTATGAACTGTTATGTTTTTGATCGTAACATCACTCACGTTATCATTAATAAAAACACCTGAGCCGTTTGACATTCCTGTACCATCGATTTCATATAGCGATTCATTAGCTGTAGCTCCTTGCAGCGTCAATGGTTTGTCAATCACTACCCTTTCTGTAAATGTCCATTCGTCTAATTGGAGAATATCGTTATTATTCACTTCATCTATTGCCATAGCTATAGTTGCGTAATACTCCCCAGTAGTTATATTGGTTACGACACCTGTTACAGTTACGAAAGCTACATCTTGACTATAAGCAGTTAATAAATTATCTCCTGTGCTGCCTTCATTAAGTGTAATATAAATATCATCGATATCAGTAATGCCATGCCAGTTGGCTTCAAAAACTACATCAGATTCACTTTCGTTTAATATTACAAATTTACCAGACTGTAAACTTGATAAGTCGTTCATACTTACCATTGTATTCGTAGGCCCATTATTAGCCCCAACACTCATAATATGATTAGGCACATCAAAGAAATTCCCTTCGACATTAACACCATTTAGACTCGCAGGATTTGCACCATACGTTGCACCATCGTCTCTTACATTGATTGATATAGCTGGACGTCCTCCAGCATATGTACTTGTACCAGTAACACCACTATCCGTTATACTAGAATTTTTAAGCGTTATATTTTCGTAAACTCCAAATTTAAGATTCAAGTCTAACGCTGAGTTAGATCCATAATTAACATCAGTACCACATTCATCTATAGTGATATTATCAAAGGTTGCATCTGACAATTTTTCTATATACAGTCCTTTCTGAGCATTTTGAAAGAACGTAGTATTTGAAATCATTACATTCTCTATTGTAGAAGGCGTACTGTTACTAGCAAACCATCCAAAGCCTTGATTATTTCCACTAAAAGTAGCTAGATCAATGCTAAGCCCTGAAATACTAGTTGCACTTGCTACTTTCATACCTACACTAGATCCTGAATATGTACCTCCAAAAATGGTGAGATTATTAATTGGACCAGTAGCTACATTGATTCCATATGTAGTATTATTTTCTGCCTTAATATTAAATAATTTAGCATTGCTACTTGTATTGATTCTTACACCTGTACCAAATCCTGTAATCGTAATATCATCAAGAGTAACATCATCACTATTAATAGTAAATCCATCACCTGTTGTACCTGACACCGTAACTAGCTCTCCTGAGACAGCTCGTATTATTAGACCTTTATCTACAACGACATTCTCATTGTATGTTCCTTCTCCTACTTCTAAAACATCAAAATCCACTGTTGCTACATCATCGATCGCTTCTTGGATTGTGCAGAAATATGTACCTCGAGTTGTATTGGCAACTACTCCAGTATTATTTATGGGTACGCCAATACCAGGAAGATTATCCAACCACATACAATAGTCTACATCATTAGACATCGCTACTCCTGTACCTGTAGGATTAGAAATATGCATAGGCCCTGAGGCATGTCCCCACCAATTGAAATCCGCACTGACTGTACCCGTAGTCGCTCCGTTATAAATTCCGAAATTGCTATTGCCAGACAAGTCATTATTTTCAATTTTTATATCTGTAGCGATTACTTGTCCATCTTTTATCGCAACTCCATTGAAAGACCCTGTTAATGTATTATTGCTAATTTCCACTGGGCCTGTAAAATCTGATCCGTAGATTCTTACTGCTCCTTTATCGGCTAGTCCATCCGTATTGGCATTTGTAATAGTATTATCCGAAACTGTGACATCTGCACAATTTGCAGCTAATTGCAATCCTTGCTGAGAAGAATTACTGATATCATTATTCGTAATAGCAAGACCATCAGCACCGTTAATAATTATTCCTGCATACTCTGGATTGATTATTTTATTATTAGAAATACTTCCACTCACTCCTCCTAATGCCATTCCAGATTGATTGACATCATTCGCAGATCCATTTATCAGATTGCCTTGTATAGTAAGGTTGGTTAATGTATTTGTAAGTCCAGATTTAATTGCCGTTGCAGCATTTGCCACGAACTTATTATTATTGATAGTGATATCATCTGAACTACTCGTAATATAGATTGGCCACGAATCCATTGTAGTCACACCATTAAACTCAAACCCATTTAAACTGACCGAACTTGTCGCAGAGATTCTTAAGTTTTTAGTAATTATTGCCTCAGCCACTCTAGTACCATCTACCGCATTAACCGCAGCATTGGGGCCATTAATAGTAAGTTGTTTGTTTATTAATATAGATTCATCATAGGTACCCGCAGATACATTTATCACATGACCATTCACAGTATTCGCAGCATCTATAGCGGCTTGAATGGTTAAAAAATATTCATCAGAATTTACATTATGTACTCCTAGAGAAGTGACAATAATATTATCTAATCCTAGTTCATCTCTAGAACCACTCCCTCCTGCGTCGTCTATTGCCCAACGTAAATAAAAGTCTCCACTTGCAGCAATTGCAATAGTCTCTGTCTTCGAAACTGCAACTACGCCTAATGCATCTGAAGCTCCAGGAGTTGAAAAATCTAAACCCGATACTGGAGTAAAAGTCATCCCATTAGTGGAATAAGAAAAATTAATACTATTAGATCTAGATTGATCATTACGATATAAAACATCATATGCAATACTAATGGCAGCCACATCACCGCCGGTGTTATTTTCCACTTTTGCAGTTATACTTCCAGGAGTCATATCACTTCCACCAGGCTGCACCCACAACGCTATATCACCACCCTGATCCAATGCATACAATCCACCCGTAGAGACCGCTGCAGTGGTTATTCCTCTTGTAAGATCCGCTGCAGAACTAAATCCAGCTATTGTCCAGTCATCAGAATCTAACTGACCAACTGCAGGACTCGAGTCTAATCCTGCACCAGCATAACCAGTAAAATCAATCGTCAGCGGTCCATCCAATGATAGTTGTGCAGACATTGAAAATGACAAAACTAAAAATGACAATAACATTAAAATCTTAGCTGATAAATAGTTAATCGATTCTATAACAGGCCTTTTAAGCACCCTATTTTCTTCAATAAATTGCATACAAATTGATTTAGCAAGTTGGTTCTCGCGGTGGAAAAATTGTTTAACACGTATGTAGAGGTCACGGCAGAAAAATCTGACGGCCTAAACAATAATTATATTTTTTCTGAAATGAAATCTGCTAGCATTATGACGCAAGATTTTAAATCCGCGGGCACAGAGTAGTAATAAGTAAACATCAAATCGATGCCTTACTTAAACCTGACCAAGAAGACATTATACGTAAGTGACTAAATGAAAATCATTTAGTAAAACACATCTTATTATATATAAGACATAGTAAATGCCAACACGGTTACTTATGTTAAAATACTAGAGAGGTGAGGAGTCAATGGTTCCTCAGAAGAACATATCTATACTCCAAAAGAGTTACTAACTTATTGATTGGTAGGTTGGATTTAACGAGGTTATAATTATCCATTACAAAGGGGGTTTTGTGGTTTGGAAATTGGTTGCTATTCCTATTAAGGTCATGTAAGTTACAAATCAGATTTATATTTCCAATAAAAAATACGATATAATAATCTCAATAATTATTATTATCTGACAATAAATTTGTTATGGTATGATTATAAATCAGTGACAAAAATTAAGTATTGATTACCTAAAAACATGTTCTACTTGTGAAATCATATCAGATATAAAATCTTAAATCTTGATCATAAAAAGGTTTGCTATTTTTTTGAATCTAGAAAAAAAATAGAAAGTTACCTCAGAATAAAAACTCACAAATTTCATAATTCTCTAATGCAAAAAACAAACGAATAATCAACTTTGATAAAATATTATTCAGCACAAAACCAATTACGACTGCCATTCATTTTACAAACGGCGATTATTTTTTTATGAACGGTCATTTTTCCTCACATTCGGTAAGCCAACACAAAATTCTAATATCCCATAATTAGAAATTATACAATAGCATAATAATGGAATATGAGATAATTTAGAATATGTAAGAGTTATCAAATCAAACAGAAAAACATTTTAAAACTTCAGAAAAAATTAGAAGTATTAGCACCCCTCCGTCATGAAAAACAATTCGAAATAAATGAAAATGAAAGATATTAACACACACTCCATGTATGTAAAACCACCTTAAAAAATGATCTGTTTGAGAAAAAAATAAGTTATGAAGTATAAAAAATTAACAACTAATTAACACGTACCTACTACTCATTTCTTCCTGACTCTATTCATTTAGTTGTAATAACACTCAACTATTGAATTTTGCCTAAATGCGTTCAATAGATAAATTTTAAATTCAACTCCTCTTTACATTTCACAATATCTAAACTAATTAACAATGAAACGAACAATGCTTTATCCTTTGCCCCATTCTTAGAAAATAGCTTAATCCGAGCCATCCTCTTTTCGAGACAAGCTTTTGAAATAATAATAGTACATACCTTTCTCTTCGTTGTTCATATCCGTTTTACCTGAGTGATGGTCTAACAAAACAGACTTATTGACACCTAATGTCTTTGCTAGTTGTTTTAATTTCATCGCATGATCTGCTAATTGAATTTTGAGCCATCTCGCAGTAACTACGTCATGGACTAGAGGCACATATGGTATAGCTCCGATATGAAAATCGCTATGAATAGAGGCAAACAAAGAGGTGACTATGTCTCGCAACTCATTCGCTGAAAAATAGATACCGTCCAGTGTTTTATCCTGCGATATCTCTATAATGACACGCTCTTCACTCTTCTTAACCTCACGGATAGTTACATTATATTTATCCTTATATCTTATAATAGCCTTGTGTATGAGATCCATGCTCTATATTTCTTAAATCCAAAGATGATACTCTAAAATACAAATTTAGATAATCCAAAAACCTTAAATACAAGAAACATTTTTATTGAAGATGCAATAAGTACCTATAGATGCTACTACACCATGCCTCTTGCCTTAAACTCTAAATACCTATTGATTGTATTAACATTGAGATCTGCAGGTGGAGTGAGGACAGAGTAGATTCCGTACTTTTTGAGCTCACTTACTATAAGTTGCTTCTCTAAAGAAAGCTGCTCCGCTATGACTTGTGTGTAGATTTCCTCTGATAGTATAGGATCTGACTGTATTACGGTATCAAGCTCGGTGTTTTCAAAAAACACAACAACTAAGAGATGTCTTTTGGATAATGCTCTCAGATATGGCAATTGTCTTCGAAATGAATTGAGACTTTCAAAATTAGTATATAGTAATAGTAAGCTTCTACTAGTAATTCTTCTCTGAGCGTAGGTAGCCAGCATTTCATAATTTGATTCTTTATAAAATGTCTTCTGATTATATAGCGTTTCGAGGATTCGCTGTAGCTGTCCAGACCGTCTATCCGCCTTCACGATTGAGCTCATCTTATTGGAGAATGTAATAAGTCCTGCCTTATCATGCTTACGCAGTGCCACATTAGACATCACCAATGCGCTATTCACAGCATAATCCAGTAATGTCAAGCCTTCGAAAGGACTACGCATTAATCTCCCTTTATCCACTATACAATACACAGGTTGTGACTTTTCGTCTTCGTAATGATTAATCATCAATCCGGTAGACTTTGCTGATGCCTTCCAATTTATATTACGTGGATCATCACCAGATACATACTCCTTAATTTGATCAAACTCAGTGGTCTGCCCTATCCTCCTAATTCGCTTAATACCTAACTCTGTGAGATTATTCGTAAATGCAGAAAATTCATACTTCTTCATCTGGATAATCGAGGGGTAAACTGGTACAGTCACTTCACTTGGAAAACTGTATCTGCGCTGAAACAAACCTAGAGAAGTAGAGAGAAATACGTTAATAGCTCCAAAGCTATACTCTCCACGCTTAACCGGACGTAATTGATAGTTTAAAGTCTCTTTACTATCCGCTGGCAGATAAACTTTCCACGAGATGTCTCTACGTTGAAATTGATGAGGAATCTCATCTACAATCTCAGCATGAAGATCATAGCCATAGCTAGAAACTAATTCTATTAAAATCTCATTATCATCGCCATTTGACAATTTTTTATCGTGCAACCGTTTAGCAGATAATCCCATCTTAGTTTTATACAAACTAAAAACGTCCATTATTACCAGTGCTAAAAATATAAACACCGCCAACTTAGCCAATACGCTAACCATAGGAAAGCTATATCCTATCACAAACAATAGCACTAGAGCTATAAGCACTAGAAAGAATCGATTCGTAAGGTATATGGATCTGAACAATTTCAATAGTAAAAGAGAATATGGGATCAACGCACAAATACATTAATCAAGAAACAATTAATTGTATAGTCTATTAAAACATCAATTGAATTAATTAGACGCATTCAATCATTCGTAATAAAAACCGGATGTAACAATACTTGCATATTCTTACATCCGTATGTTTTCTTTCAATTACATTCCTGCACCTATACCTAATAAAGCAGTGAGAATATTTAAAAGGATACCTATACCAACGCCCCACAATGCCATATGGCATGCTGACTTAGCCTTATTCGGCATAGCATCTTTATTAGTAAAATAAATAATCCCTCCGGCTAAAGGAATACAGAAAGATAAGATTTTTAATCCTGTGCTTAATTCATCATTAGAATTTCCGTGATTCGAAAATTGGTTTTGTTCTGACATAGTAATTAGTTTATAAGTAATAAGATTTGCATCCCAATAAATTTTCCAATGATAGATACAAGAGACATTGACCCTATTCCAGCTAATACCCCAGAGACAACTCTTAGTATATTATTACTTTCCCAATTTGTCACTGCCTGAACTGTACCATCTAAATATGTGGGTATGATTAAAAGCATCGTCCACCAAATATTCAAGGTGAATATACTAAATAAAAACAATGGAAAAGTAAGATACCCCACATGAATACCTGTACATCTAGCGCATACCGGAAATTGTTTGCCCTTCCAAAAAAATGAACGTTCAGGCAATCGATGACAAAAAGTCAAGTGTATTTTATCTAATTTAATCATTCTTTACTTCATGTAACATTCATTAATAACTCATACTTGCCAAGCTATTCTGACATCCAACTAACTGTATGCACAGAAACCTACTCAAGTTAACTTGATATTACCTAGGCACTTCCACACTCTTCATCAGTGCATTGATAATCTTACTTGGACTAATACCTTCCATCTCACGCTCCGGTGCTATAGTCACTCTATGAGAAAGCACAGGATCTACCACGTACTGAATGTCATCAGGTGTAACAAAGTCTCTACCATGTATCACTGCTATCGCTTTAGCGGCAGCCATTATAGCTAACGAACCTCTAGGACTAGCACCAATCTCAATATCTTTGAAATTACGAGTCTTATTGACGATCTCAGCGATGTATCGCATTAACTTTTCCTCGACAACCACCTTTGTCGTAAGTGCTCTGTAGCCAGCGATTTGATCAGGAGAAAGCACTTTTTGTATCTCTGTAATACTATCAGCGCCACTTCCTGTATGTGCCCTACGCAATAACTCTACTTCACTTTCTAACTTAGGATAATTAACAGTGATCTTAAATAGGAATCTATCCATCTGCGCTTCTGGTAATCGATACGTCCCTTCTAATTCAATTGGGTTTTGGGTCGCTACAATCAAAAATGGATCACTCATCTTATACTTTGTTCCATCCATTGTTACTTGACGCTCCTCCATCACTTCAAACAATGCTGCTTGCGTCTTTGCTGGAGATCTATTAATCTCATCTATCAGTACTATATTAGAAAATATTGGACCTTGCTTATATTCAAAATCTGAAGTCTTATAATTGAAAATAGACGTACCTAAAATATCCGAAGGCATAAGGTCCGGCGTAAACTGTATCCTAGAAAAATCTGCGGCAATAGTACGAGATAAAATCTTAGCCGTAAGGGTCTTACCTACCCCTGGAAATCCTTCAATCAATACATGTCCATTAGCAAAAATAGCTGCTAATAGCAATTCGATCATCTTATCTTGCCCCACTATAATCTTACCTATTTCTGCTTTGATATCCTCAATTGATTTCTTTACAGGACTTAAGTCTACCCTACTATTAAAGTATTCGGAAGGCGGTATTGACTCTTGCGCAGATTGCTCAATTGGGTTTATATTAGATTCATCATTACCTTCGTTTTGTGGTTCTAAATCTCTATTATCATCCATCGTATTCAATGTTTATTTCATTTTATAAAATCCTGAGATCTTTTTTTCTATAAAGCTGCTACATACACTTCTATGCTCAACAATAAAGCATTATCTTCAGAGCTACTTTCAAATCAATTGTCCCTTATCATTCTATTCACCATTCTATTAAAAACCTTTAACTGACCATCGCTAACTTTTTCAGTTGTTGAAATGGCCTGAATGATTTTAAAAAGCTTTTGCACTTCTTCTTTTGATTGGCTTGTCTTATTTACAATCACCATTACTTCATCTTCACTAAATCTTATGTCACTAAGATATAGCTTGCGTGAAAGGTATTCTTTGAGTACGAGTATTTTCTTTTGAGCGAGTACTTTATTGCCTGCCGTATTGAAATACAAATTACCCATGGTCTTAGTAAAATCTAACGAATCATTCGCAGGAGGCTCTACCACAGGAATAATTCTTTGTCTTCTTTTTATTCTAAATACAAACAACAATAACAAACCAAGCAATGAAATCCAATACGCCCACTTCAACGTGCTATGACTAAGGACTACATTAAGTGGACTCTTTTTTTCAAACTCATTTATCATCTTATAATTATTATCCCATATAATATCATAAGATGGAAGGTATGATGTCATTCTCTCCAAGTATCTTTTACCTTCATCGCTAAGCACATAATAGTTAGTCAAGAGTAGTGGTTGATTATGCAAGTAAAAGTGTCCTTCCCCAAAAGGAATCTTTACATAGGTCAACTCTAGTGAATCACTACCATAAGCAAGACCAATCATTTCATTATCTACCGTATCTATATCTGTAAAAAACTTATCATAATTACGTATCGTAAACGTGTAATTGGAATCTCTAGAATCAAAAAAATCTTGATCTTTAGTTGAAACTTGTAGCCCATTGACGAATGATGTATATTCATTCGTATTGTAGTCTTTAGTAATCTTCAAAGTGTCTAACAAATTACCATCGATACGATCGGAAACCAGAAGTGCTGAATTCCCTTCATTCACAAAATTTAGCAAACTTGATCGATCTAAGGAATCGAAGGATAAGCTCTTATCAAAGAGAACATACATTTGCTTAGACTCAAAATCATTGTCTCTTAAGGTATTCCAAATTGGAAGGTCTGCATCCATAATTTCCGACTCTGGAAATAAATCTGTCCATATATCTCTTGTCACGTCAGCTCCATAGGGCCAATTGTGTTTTTGACTATACGATTCCGTCCAGTTCTTCTCGACAGGCATCATGTATGATACGATAAGTAACAACACTATGTAGATCGCTATTTTTCTTTTGTTACTCATCCACTACTTTATTTTAGTATATAAAGTATGAAATGGCTCACGCAATTGATGGTATTGATCTTCACTCTCTATCTCAAATTGACCATACCAACTATATTCATAAATATAGTTGAGATTATCAAATTCTTCTTTCAATATACCCTCTTTTATTTCTAGTAGATAATCGTGATTAGTCTTTCCTGACCTCCAGATAATCTTCTCTGCAGAGTCAAGCAACCTAAGCGCTTTGAGATAATGCAACCTTACGGCCAATCTATAGTCATTGGATTGTTCTGCTTTATCTATCAAACTCTCTATGGATTCCACAGAACTATTTTCATCTATGAGATCAGCAGCTAGAGCAGTCTTTGACCTTCTTTCTGTCCTTGCAAATGGATTATGACCTTGTGCTCTAATGGCGAGGATGACTACTGCAGCAATAGCTAAAATGATGAGCGCGTAGTATATAATCTCGGCCAATGTACTATATCCGCTATCTCCCAAAATACTTCGAAGCCAAGCTTTAAACCTGTACCAAAGACGATCCAATAGACTCTCGCTATAATTAGGATCCTCATCGTAGTTATACGACGGCTGAGATCTGTAGTTATCAATCTTCTGCTGTGGTATGACTCGTTCTACTGTTACGACCGAAGTGTCCGAAGATATAACATAACCACGTTGACCACTCATTTGCACGGTAGCACTGAGTAGGCATATTATTATTAAATATGTAAGTAGCTGTCTAATATTCACCTTCGTTTTCAAAGAAGCTATCTGTGGTTTCACCTAATTGATCTATCTGCATCGCAACCGAACTTCCATCTCGCTGCTCTACCAAATCATAATATTTCATAACCGAACACGCCGTGACATACTGTTGTAAGAAGATGCTCCCTAACAAATAGACAAAGAAGCTAAGTCCTCCAACAATCGCCATCATACCAGTATCCATCCCTACTCCATCAGCCGCACTGGCGCCTGCCATAAAAGTAAAAATGTAAAATGGTATAGAGAATACGTATGAGCATATCGAAGCAGCCATAGATGCCACAAATAATATCCCAAACATAGACCACCAATTATTTTTAATCAATGCAAATGACCTCTCAATTCCAGGTCCTATTCCTACATCCTCTCTTATTCTTATCCAAGAGAAATTAGTGATCACAATAAAAACCCATATATATAGACAAATCATTGCAAAGGATGTAATTACTATCGCTGCAACACCTAATTGCGTGCCGATCATTACAATTACTATCGCAAGAATATAAAGAACAATCAATATCAATATAAGAATGACTAGGCTCACAAAATAATTGCCAAAATACATTTTCATCTTCTCCTTAATTTGACTAGCGGTAACCTCCAAATTACCATTCTCTTCATATGCCAAAAAAGCCCCAAAGACTGTTAAATTAAGAATCATATAGGCTACAAAATATATCAGCACAAAACCCAACATGGCTATCACAAAACCAAATGCGGCTACATCCGGATTTTCGCCCAAGCCGACTCCAGGCAATGCAAATTGAGCCATAAAATCAGTGAGTACTCCTGTAGCCATTAAGAGAAGTAATGGCACCAATAAAAGTGGCACTACAAATGTCAAGAACACACCAACTATTGGCTTAAAATTGATTTTAAGAAAACTAGCGGTGTCTCCTATAACATCCCCAAAATCTCTTCTTTGGTTGAGTATTAGTTGCTTTTGTGAGTTCATATTTCCGTTGTTTTAATTATTGTATTGCATTCTATTCTCATTAATTCACTTATTCATTTCTTTGATAGCACGCTTCTCCAGTTGGATAGGTAAAATAATAAAGTAATACACCACCCAAGCAAATGAAATAAGTATAATAGCACTTCTTAGCCAACTCGGCATATCTTGATATAATCTAGTCACGAAGCTTTCGATTATGGCCGCAACTATAAATACAGGTACTAAACCAATGATAATCTTAAGTGCTGTTTTAGCTCCTTTAGTAAGTGAGACCGATCGAGAGTATGTTCCAGGAAACATCCAACTGTTACCGATAACCATTCCAGCTGCGCCAGCAATTACGATCGCAGACAATTCCAAAGCCCCATGGAGAAAGATGGTAGAAAATGAAATCCATCCCAACCCTTTTTGAATGAAAAAATACTGAAAAGCGCCTACCATAATTCCATTTTGAAATAATATATAGCCTGTAGCCACGGAACTCAATATCCCTAAAGCAAAAGCCAAAAATGAAACTCGAATATTATTAATAGCGATACCAAAAAACATTCCTCCTTGAGAATGACTCCGGTACACACCCATTGGATCTCCTTCATCTATGTTATTCAATGTCATATTGACGTAGCCATCACCGAGTATGAGACGTGCAAATTCTCCATCTTGCATCGAGGAAAATACACCTATTGCAATGGCTATCATAAATACTATGAAGGAATATAAGAGCTCTTTATGTCCAGATCGCACGGCCATAGGAACTTCGTACCACCAAAACTCTTTAAACCTAGAACTCTTCTCTTTCTTGTTTTTGTATATTTTTCTATGAAGACTGAGTGCTAATTGATTGAGGTAGCTTACGAGGTGACTATTAGGGTAAAAAGTACTAGCATATGAGAGATCATCATTAATCTGAATATAGAAATCAGCAAGCTCGTCCGCTGTAATACGGAGTCTTCCATCGAGATATTGCTCAATCTCTTTCCATTTAATTTCGTTCTTTCTTGAGAATACTACTTCCCTCATGCACTCTTATTGATTTACCGAAAGATAGTAATTCCTTTGGAAATAAAGACTCTGTTTCACGGAAGATTCAGTATATGTATTATTTTAGATTTTCAATGTAATATGTTTTCAAAATATACTAACCCAATAGAGAATGCCTGACTATATCAATATACGGACCGCTCAGAATGTCGAAATCAGCTACAAGCTAGCTGGGCTGGGCAATAGAATACTAGCCAAATTATTGGATTTTATAGTGATTACTGGATATGTTTTTGCGATGGGTTACGTCATCAACATCCTCGATTTTACTGGATGGGGAGTGATTGTGTTCTTCATACCTTGCTTGGTGTATACACTCATCTTTGAAATAATGAACAATGGTCAAACTCCAGGAAAAAGTGTCATGAGAACCAAAGTGGTATCACTAGACGGAACGCCCTTGAGCCTCGGCCAGATATTAATTAGATGGTTACTCCAATCTGTAGATGTCTGGATGATGTCTGGACTCGCTGGGTTAATTAGTATCATTAGTGGTTCGAAGCAGCAAAGGCTTGGAGATATGGCAGCAGGTACAATAGTAGTTAGTCTCAAACAAGATGCAAGCTTAGAAAAAACAGCATTTGTCAAGGTAGAAAGTGAATATCAACCAGTGTATACCCAAGCAAGTCAGTTATCCGAACAAGATATTCGTATCATCAAATCCGTTATAACGGACAAATCTGATAATCGATACGCGCTAATGGCGAAAGCCGCTTCTAAAATTGAGGAAATCATTGGCGTAACAAAAACAGTATCTTCTCAAGAGTTTTTAACTACCGTTATCAAAGACTACAATTATTACCAAAGTGACCAAGCATCCGAAAATGATTATATGGATTATTAATCAACTATTACTCTCCGATTTTTCCTATTTCTACACCTTCTGAGTAAGCCACTCTAATGCCGTGAGTACTAAAGGCTGCTTTGATTTTTTCGTAAGCCATGTAATATACCTCCCAATAATCATCTGGAACGACATAAGGCCTTACCGCTAATACGATATTATGACTATCGAAAGTCTCAATGCCTATCTCTGGAATCGGATCATTTAGCACAAGATCAATAGCAAGCAATTCATCCATGATAATCTTTTTCACTTTAGGAAAGCTTTCTTCATATGGCATGGTCACATTAAGCTCCATTCTAATGATACCTTTCTTACTAAAATTGGTAACTATACCATCGATCACTTGTCCATTGGGAATGATTAGCACTTTCTTACCTGGCGTGCTGACTATAGTATTGAAGATTTGAATATCTTCCACTTTTCCAAATTTTTCCTGCACCTCTACCCAATCTCCAACTTGATAGGGCTTAAACATCAGAATGATAATTCCTGCAGCAAAATTACTCAAGCTTCCCTGTAGCGCCATACCTACCGCAAAACTCGCTGCGGCCAACACTCCTATAAATGCTGCGGTATCGACACCTATTACTCCTGCTACTGACAAGAATAAAAATACCTTGAGCATGATATTAATGATCGACGTCAAAAAAGAACCGATCTCTGTGCTAAATCCTGATTTATCGAAGGCCAAGCTAATCATCTTCATTACCTTCTTAATGAGCCAAAGACCCACTACGATCATAGCTATACCCATCAATAAATTGGGTAATAGCTCTAATACAAAATCAATCCCCTTTTCAATATAAATACTTGCCTGATCTACCGTTATTTGTTCTTCCATTGTCTAATCCTAATATTACAAATGCTAATGTAGCAAATCCAATTGTTAATTGATATCACTTACCTTTACCTCTTCGTATCCAAGTTGAAAATAACTATCTATCAAGGCTAGATATGTCGGATTTTCAGAGAGTATCTCTCTATTACCCAATATAATTATCTGCTCTTTAGCTCTAGTCAATGCCACGTTGAGCTTACGATCTACGCCTTCTGTAGAAAGTGAAACTAATGAATCTAGCTGACTCAACTTATTAGTACACAAGGATATAATGATCACATCTCTAGCACCTCCTTGATATCGCTCTACGGTATCTATCGTGATCTTATTCGTCTCATCTCTATCCATATCCTTGATCTCTTCTTTGATCATTGCTATCTGCGCACGATAAGGTGTTATCACGCCTAATGAACCTTTGGTTAGAGGCATATCGTTATGGACAAACTCTGCTTGGTATATTTCTATCAGCTGCTTTGTCAATTTGGCTTCTAGATCGTTAGTTTTCCAACTATAGTAGCTATCTACTGGCGTATCTATATATATACACCTTTCACTGATCCACGGATGTGATTGGCTAACCATATATGGCTTAGTCTCCGATAATCTAGCTAGTTTCGATAGTAATAATAACTGTCCACCGTAAAAGTGCTCATTGGGAAACTTCATAATATCTTGATGCATCCTACCCTGCTGAGAAAGTATACCTATAACATGATTCCAACCTTGCTCATTGCACCTTAGATACAATCGTTCAAAGAGTGACATCCGCTGATCTACGATTCCTCGCTTTAGCAATGCCTCGTTGACTACTTTTGTTTTAGTTTCTCCTTGCACTACTACTGCCGGCAGTTGCTTATGATCACCTATCAAGATAAATCGCTTGGCATGAGACAGCAAACCTACTAACATAGGTTCCAATATCTGTGATGCTTCATCGATGATAATGGTATCAAATTGCTTCATCTTTAGCAGATCTGTTCTGTTGATGATGCTTGATACGGTACTGATATAGAGATTGGTATTGGTGAGCAGTTGAGATATTTCTGATCTTCGTTTCATACCCACTATTCGCTGTCGAAGCAATGTTGGCTTATACTCTTCTCCACAAGAATAACTACTTCCGATTCTTATGAAAAGATTTTCATCTTCAGGCTTTATGGCTTTTATAGAGGCACAAATCTCATCAACGGCTCTATTGGTATAAGCGAGTACTAGCACGGTCTGCTTCTGCTCTTGAGAGATATGCTCTACTAGATGTCTCAGCATTACGCTGGTCTTACCTGTTCCTGGAGGGCCCCATAATAGATAATAATCTTTAGCGTCGATCATCTTGTTAAGTATCTGATTCTGCTCTGAAGTCAGTGACTCTATCGCAACGGCTGATTCTTGCATCACCGATTGTGGCGCAGCCTTACTAAGCATCAAATCTCTGTAGGGCTTAGGGGACGTACAGAATTTATAAAGACTGCGATACATCGTATTAAACCCACTATCCATACTATCTTCTTCTATATTCCAATGGGCATACTTGCGAAAGATTCCATGATTATATTGCTGACTGCGCAATCGGATAGTTACTTGATGTTCGTCGATCTCTAGTATCGTACACTTAAACACTTGATTACTCAATACGCCACGCATCGAGATATCCACAGGATACAAAATCGCTATATCGCCTTTTCTAAAATTGGCAAGTGGATTTGTATTTTTCCCTCTTTTAAGAATCAATATCGGAGGATCATTTTCTGCATCATTCTTGATGACTTGCAGGTTATTCAATATGGCAAATCGCTCTTCTTTCTCTTCAACATTCTCTAGCCAAAGTGCTGCGTGGCCATTGGATCTATTGAGACCATGCTCTCCTGTTTTGGACAGCGATTGTTCTCTAGCTATAAATGCTACATAATGCTCGAGATAAGCCTTCTCTACTATATCTAGATTGGCATATACCTTCTCAAATTCCTCAACCGCCTTTTTATCATACCCACTCGCCTTTGGAAAATGATCTAACTTGAGATAGGATAATACATTACTGTCCGGAAGATGCGCATTACCAAGATTTTGTTCAAGCGTCATCAGATCATTACGAATCCGCATGGCTTCATACTGCTGCGCTTTTACAGGAGGCGCATATCGCAATTGATCCATATCTAGCGCAGAGTACAGTATATAGCTATTGATCTTGAGTTGTGATCCAAATGCCGATTTGATTAATAAATCATAGAGTAGCGTCTGCACATAATGATTATTATTAAGACCATAAGTGTTGGTTCGAAATGGCTTACCACTCTTAAGCTCTATGATATCGTACCGCTGAGTCGCATCGTCATAATGCAACATATCCAATCTTCCTTGTAGGCCATAAGCTCTACTTAGAAACGATGGCTCTAGATAACTTTTAGATCTATCAATATTGTGCCTTGGAAAATCCTCTTTGACTACTTTTTGTAAATGCAAAAAATGAATCTCAATCTTACGGAGCATATCGATTACCGTCTGATCATCATAGAGCGTAAACTCAATGGGTGACATATGAAATATCATCGGCTCCAATTCTTTATAATCAGCATCTGGATTAGACACCAATACATCTAAAAAGTAATTGGCAATGTTTCCTATCATCAGTGGCGGCGAAGATTCTTTCTGGCGAAACTTATTTACCATATAAAGCAAAGCATCTGTACCATAATACTTAAAAGTCTCCGCCACAGCAGTAACATCTACCAAGTGATCTGGTTTGATGACTAATGCTTGCGGTATATATCTACCATCTACAAGCACTTCTACATCTACAAGATTTGCATGTATAGGCATCTCATAAAATTTGTGCAACGCCTGTATATTCCTATTAAATATTTCATTTTTATCAGAGATATCAAAGTAAGCCTTCTCTATAACCGAGCCATCTGACTCGTCGATAAAGTCCAATGTAAAAGCATCTATATCCACTGCTGTCACTAGACATTCTATCAATGGTGTGAACTGTATCACATCCCTTTTCGCCCTTCTAAAAAATAGAATCGTCTCCTCAGACAAATCAAATTCCTTCTCCTCTTGCGGCTGCCATACTGCTGCTGTGGTAGTATTAATCACATAATATCCTAGATCTAAGTAATGAGGTATATTGGCGTCAGTCAGTTTGTTCTGCTCATTGGCTCTTCGAAATGTATGGAGATAATACAACAATTGTGATTCTAACTGATGCACAGAGCCTGTATATGCAATCCTCGAAAAGAGCGTAGTAAAGCTCACTTCTTCATCTTTAGTCGCTTCCTCTAGCAACATATTGAACAAATGAAATAGCGCCTTCATCTTAGCTTTATTGTCTAAGTCTTTATCCTGAGATATTTTATATACTGTCCTATAGAGTAAGTCGTGGATGAGTTGGTCGCTATTCATCATGGCAAGATACAAGAAATGGATGAATTGTAAGAATATTGTATTTTGTAAAGAAATTAGATTGTATGTAGAATACTACATATACCGTTACATTCAATCAGAAGGCTAGGCTATTCATTATATGATTCCAAACAAGAGATACGAGAAGAATAAAATTACACAATTCACTAAGAATCGCATGATTATTAGAAAAGGTGGTTACTTTCCTAAGAGATTGTTGTGGACCATAGTAGCTTCTATCATGCTCACTGTTTTTTTCCTTACTCTCCTAATATCCTATACTGACATTTGGTTTCTACTTCTCTATCCCATTATCAGTGCAGGTCTAGCCATAAGATTTTACTATAAGAATCATATCCGGTTTGGAGAAAAAATTAGTATCAATAAAAATAGAATTACTTTGGAAATATATGGATCAACGAATAAGAAAGCCATATTTCGCAGAGGATCAATCAAAGCATTAACTTGTACAATATCTGGGTTATACTATCACTTTAAAATATACAAAACTGACAATTCTTATATTTCATTTTCTATACATGACTCGAAGAATCAAAACCCACTCGCTGCGATCATAAAATTTGCTAACCTCAAAAAAGAACTAGAGACAACCAGCGGCAATGAAATAGCTTTACGCTATTGGAGCAAGAGTTCGAATAACAAAAGACAAGAAAGAGAAATAGAGAATGTCAGCACATCACTATACGAGTATAGGTCAGAATACTTTGAAATAGTTTCTGATAATGATTGCCTAAGTATCCAAACAAATACATCTAAACCAGACAATATTTATATAGACACTAAACTCAAACTTATTCAATATAGTAAACAAGCTGAAAGCAACAGATCTATAACTTTTGATGAAATTATTTCTATTGAAAAAAGCATAACTGAGACTGCACCCATTAAGTCCACCAACCAAATAACCATAAAAGTTATAGCACATCTTCATTCAGGAGAGTCAATCGAAATGATGATTTACAAAACCCATGAGTCTATACCTGCACAAATGGAAATCATTGAAATGAATAAAGATTTTAATAATCTTGTAGCTATTATAGACATGAATATAAAAGCGAGTATAGATGAAGGATTGGATAGACTAGACCTGAATGAAGTCGACCATTCAGATGACTTGCTTAAATTGAAATCATTGGACATGCTAGACAACCTTGATGATTAATCTAGAACCCAGACCACTGACTCGTCGATAACGTTCAATGCAAATAGACATCTTACATACAGCCCTATAGAGTAAGTCGCGGATGAGTTGGTCGCTTTTCATCATAGCAAGACACAAGAAATGTGGAGATTCAAAAGTAAAGTTTTATATTGGATGATTATACAGCATTAAAGCTATAAATGATTCCACGAAAAAATAACAAACCAAGTCAAGAATCCAAAGAGGAAACTATAAAAAAAGAAAATCTAGAGCGATTCAATGAAAATGTATTATCTATAGTTATTATGTTTTCCGTAGTTATGTCAGTTATATTGTTTGCAAATAAGCAATATCTGTACATGCTATTTTTTCTACCGATGACATTATTTGCTGACAGCATATTTAACTTTGTAAAAAAATTCAAAGACCATGTATTCCGCTTCTCAAAAAAAGATAGAATCACGCATTTCAATAACCGTGCTCTTGTAATTTTTAATCAAGAATTTGAAGAGGCTTATTACAGATCCGCTTTTATTTCGTTGTCCGTTGTGGCTATATACCTGACTAGTTATTTCTTCATTCCTTTTTTATCATTTGCTTTGCTTGCACTTCCTATGCTGCTACTATTTTTATACGGAATGTACTTAAGGGCAGAATCATTGCATGAAAACAACATCACAATAACCAAATCTGGTATAAATATCACTAATAAATATCGAAAGCAATCGACAACTAAAACCATAACTAGTTCCAGTATCAAATCGATACTATTACAAAAAAATGGCAACTTCCATGATTTCCAAATCTACACACTAGATAATAAATTAATCAAATTCTCTATTTCCAACAATGAAAAAAAAGAGATTCTACCTTTCATTGAAAAATGCCTAAATGTTGAAGCCATTCTTGAAAATAATACAAAAGATGGACAAACCCTGAGATATTGGTCAAAATCAAAAAAAAGAAGCCCTAGAAAAGTACCTAATATAGGTGAAGAACTATCTGACTACAAATCAAATTACTTCGAAATATTACACCTTGATAAAATAAAATTAATTAATTCTAAAATCAATGCTAACAGTTTAAAGATAAACACCCATAAAGAAACAGTTACTACAATTAGACATTGGCATGGAGAAAAAATCATAAAATTCAAGGACATCAAACAATTGGGTTACCACATTGAAGAAAGCTCTTCGAATAGGTACACCTGCACTATTTATGTCAAAACTGATCATGAAACTATTGTTATTTTCCAAGACGTGATTACGACTAATGACACTTCAGAAATGGAGATCATTGACATTGACCTAGACTTTAAAAACATTACTGCTATTATTGACATGACTATAAAAGCAAGTATAGACAAATCGTTGGACACTCTAGACTTAAGAAACATACCAACCAACGATCAAGAATTGACGTTAAAGGAAATAGAAAAATTAAATAACCTTAATGACTGATCGTTCTCAAGTTTTCAATACATCATCCATTCCAAATAATTAACGATAATGCAACCACCTTAAAAGAGATCTTATCCAATAAAATGGCTCTACCCTACAACGTTTTTGAAAATATCATTCACTACTTTCTTCAAATCCCTAATTGTCGTTTCATCTGTAAACTTCCCATTATTATATTCATTCAATGCATAGACGGCAGGATCTCCAATTTGAGTCAATTCTTCGGCACTCATCTCATTAGCACCACAGACTACTATCATATCCTTACCGTGCAACTCACATAGCTCAGCTACATGATATACTAATTTACCTTGCAAGGTTTGATGATCTAGTCTCCCTTCTCCTGTAATGACAAGATCCGCTTTCCTAATTGCATCCTCAAGCTTTGTAAATTGCGATATAAATTCAGTCCCAGAGATCATCTTAGCATTCATATAGGCATAGCCACCTCCAGCCATTCCTCCTGCAGCTCCTGCTCCATTTATATAATCAAGATTAATTCCTTTATCTTCAATAACAATATCTCTTATTACTTGCAATCCTTTATCCAACACCAACACATCCTCTTTAGAGGCTCCTTTTTGACTAGCATAAGTATGCGCTGCACCATCTAATCCAGAAAATACATTTTCCACATCATTTATAATAAAAACCTCAACACCCACCACCAATGACTTAAAGGCCTCAGTTACGACTATCTTAGATACATTAATTAAATCAGATCCCTTAGGAATATCTATTATCCTCCCACAAGTATTATACACCATACACCCCATTGCTGACAGCATCCCAAGACCTGCATCATTCGTAGCCGAACTCCCCAATGTCAAGTATATTTTCTTCGGTTTGTACTTTTCAATAGCTAACTTGATCTGTATTCCTGTGCCATAGCTGCTCGTATTCATGCAATTTCTTTCTTTCAAGGCTAATCTTTCTATACCGCTTGCCTGTGCCATTTCTACTATAATAGCTTGGTTTTGGCTGTCCCATAGAAAAGATGACACAACAGATCTACCAAGCGGATCCGATGTAATTCCCTCAATTATCTCAAAATCATTGTTACTATTAATTATATCTAAGGTGCCTTCACCACCATCTGCCATGGGAATAGCGATAATATTTACCTCCGAATTAATATTTTTTATTTCTTTAGAAAACACCCTAGTGATTGCTTTAGAATTGAGAGAATCTTTGAAACTATCAGGACAAACTAGAATAATCATTGGTTAATATTTAAGATCCAATACAATTTATTTAATTTATAACACAAAGATAATCTGTACTTTTTGCACGATTATAGTCGATTAAGAAGACATTTGTGTGACTTTTTAAATAACAAGGCGTCATATTACCGTTGGAGTGACATCCACACAAATAACAAATTAACTAACTTTTTAAAATTCAATTGAATATGTCTTTAAATTTATTAGATATGTTAAAGGACCAAGTTACTGGTCAGTTAGCAAACCAAGCTTCTTCTTTCTTAGGTGAAGATGAAAGTGCAGTTACAAAAGCACTTGGAGGAATTTTCCCTTCAGTATTGGGTTCACTTATAAGTGGAGCAAGCGACAAATCTAGTGCCTCAGGAATCATGGATATGATCAAAGGCGTAGATATGAACATGCTAGGTAACATCGGTGGTCTATTCGGCGGTGGAGCAAGCAGTGTAAATGGTTTACTAAATAGTGGAGGAGGAATCCTTAACACACTACTAGGTGATAAAATGGGAGGTATCGTAGATATGATCTCTAAAGTAAGTGGACTTGGAAGCGGTAGCACTTCTTCTCTAATGAAAATGGCCGCACCATTTTTAATGGGAATCATAGGAAAGCAAGTTTCTGGTAAAGGAGTAGGTGGATTAATGGACCTACTAATGGGACAGAAAGAACACGTAGCTAAAGCACTTCCATCAGGAATGGGATCTTTATTAGGTCTAGGATTTGCTGACATGGGCGACATGGCTGGAAAAGCAATGGGTGCTGTATCAGGTGCAGGTAAGATGGCAACTGGTGCTGTAGGTAGCGCAGGTAAAATGGCAACTGGAGCAGTAGGAAGCGCAGCTAACCTTGCAGGTAATGCAGGAAAAGCAGCAAGTGGTGCTGTAGGTAGCGCAGCTAATGCAGCAGGTTCAGCAGCTAGCACAGGTTTAGGATGGATCAAATGGGCTCTTCCATTATTAGTGATTGGAGGTATCGCAATGTGGTTATTCACTAGAGGAGGTGCAGACAAAATTACTGGTGCAGTAGGAGACGCAGTAGAAGCAACTACAGACGCAGCAGGATCTGCAGCTGGAGCAGTTGGCGATGTAGCTAATGCAGCTGGCGAAATGACTAAAGATGCAGCAGGTGCTGTAGCTGATGCTGCAGGTGCAGTATTCGGTAAAGTTGATGCAGCAGCAAAAGCAGCAATGGATAAAGTATCTTTCGCAGCAGGATCAGCAGGATCTCAAATGAAAGGTTACATCGATGGCGGATTTAAAGGTGATAGTAACTTCACTTTCAAAAACCTAAACTTTGCAACTGGATCAGCTGAACTAGGTAACGGATCAGAAGTTGATAACTTAGCTTCTATCTTAAAAGCTTACCCAGGAGTTAATGTAACTATCAATGGTTACACTGATAACACAGGAGACGCTACTAAAAACCAAGCATTATCTGAAGCAAGAGCTGCATCTGTAATGGGTAGATTAGTTGCTCAAGGTATCGATATCAGCAGAATCAAAGCTGTAGGTAACGGAGATGCTAACCCAGTAGCTGACAATGCTACAGCGGAAGGTAGAGCTGCTAACCGAAGAATTGAAATATCAATCAACAAGTAAGAGTATCATAACTCTTACTAATATAACTAGGATTAATGCCCTGCAAACAAGTTTGCAGGGCATTTTTTTTTGCACTCACATAACTCTACGACTCCGCATACAAGAACATTCGAAGAATATAAATAGCTCTCTCCCTGAACCTCTTACAATATGTACCTTACACATTTGCAAACCTTAAATATGCCATACCTTGAACTCTAGCTCCCTCCAATGTGAAATAGCCGCAACACTAAGAAATACAGGAACACCAGAGTGCTTAGCTGAAACCATAAGAATAGAAACATTACCTACTCTGAAAAGAAGGTTTCATTTCAGAGGCTTAAACTTATCGATATCGAATCTAAAAACATTATTAGACACTCTAAATCAAGAACAGGGCTATAAGGTTAACTCTATTAGCTTTAGCCACAACTCTATAGGTGATCAAGGAGCTATATTACTTGCCAATCGTCTACCCAAATATGTAGAAGAAATAGGCTTAGTTGATTGTGGTATTAGTGACGTCGGTGGCCAAGCCATCTTAGATAGACTTAATGAATTGCCCCATCTCGATATGCTCTGCATAGAACAAAACAATTTATCTGAAAGCTTAAAATTGAAGTATCATAAATTTGCTGCGTTCAATCCTGATTTAATGATTATCATTTAAGATCGTTTAGCATCTTTATTATTTTCATAGACACCGATCCATCTTCCATATTAAAATGAGTAAACCTTCTAAAATACCAGTTATCAAAAAGAGCTAATCCCATTTATAGGAATTAGCTCTTCTATCTTCTTTACTATGAAAACGCAATTTTAAGATCTTTGCCTCTTTACTATATAAATATTTACAATCTCTTAAATCGCATAGTATGATGGGAGGAAATTTAAATCATCCAAACGCAAAAACTTCCAATGAGACACTAACCTTAGCCTAATTTAATATGGGGCCAATGACTATTAATAGCCCAGTCTATAGGTAGCTCCTAGCTGTAGAAGATGAGAATTTCCATAACCAAACTCGCCATATAAAGCAATCTGTGGAGTAAAAAAATATCTAACTCCAGCAGATGCGAAGTATACAACAGTAGGTACAGTTACTTCAGAATCAAACTCATTTAGAATAGCACTTACTGCTGATTCAGAAATCGTCTTTCTTCTATTGATACTATAGCCTAAATATGTCGATGCATATGTATCTAGCTTTTCTATTTTGAAAATATGATAAGAGAGTTTTCCTCCAAACGTAAAGACATTATTTCTTTCTGTAATCGAACCTCCATCACAAATACAATCCTCGATACCAGGAATCGGAAACGGCGAATTACATTGTAAAGCACATAACGGATCATCTATAATCGCATTGAGATCATCTAGTGTATAATCATTTTTAGCATCGACTCTATAATAATTAAAAAACGCTCCGATAGAGATGGCTTGCGTGAGGCCATATTCGTAGGACAGGTTTAATGATGGACTTGGACTACCCGCGCCAGATCCTCCTCCTATTAGATTAAAGGCAAACTCTGTTGAATTAAGTAATCCTATTCCAATATTTAGGTTTTTATCACTCTTAGTATGATACGCAATGGTATCTGCAGCTAAGTTTTGCGCCGGACCATACTGTGCAATAGTATCCGAAGCTATAAATGAGATTAAAAGTAAAATGAAAACAAACTTTATTTGAAGGATTCTGACCATGACAATTGTATTTAGCCTTGAGACGTATAAAACTAAAATAGACACATTGGTAAATAGACACACATTGGTTGCTGAGCTATTGGATATCTTATTTTATAATTTATATCCAGCGTCTGATAAAGGCAAGACATAAAAAAGGCGACCCAAATAGGATCGCCTCTCAAAAATCTATTTATAATTATAATGTCTTATGTTAGATCAAATCTATCAAGGTTCATCACTTTATTCCAAGCTGCAACGAAATCATTTACCATCATTTCCTTAGCATCATCAGTAGCATATACCTCTGCAATAGCTCTCAATTCTGAGTTAGATCCAAAGATAAGGTCAGCCCTTGTACCTGTCCATTTCATATCTCCAGTTACACGATTACGGCCCTCAAAATCCTTATCGTCTTCTGATGTCGCTTTCCATGTAGTACCAAGATCAAGTAAGTTTACAAAAAAGTCATTGGTAAGCTTATCCGTCTCTTTTGTAAATACGCCGTGCTTAGATCCATCAAAGTTAGTTCCTAATACTCTCATACCTCCCACTAATACAGTCATCTCTGGTGGAGTTAGCGTTAGTAATTGAGCTTTATCAACAAGTAATTCTTCACCCGTAGATGTGTGTCTACTATTGACATAGTTACGGAAACCATCTGCCACAGGCTCCAAAGCTCTGAATGATTCTACATCAGTTTGCTCTTGTGTAGCATCTACCCTTCCTGGTGAAAAAGGAACATTCACTTTATATCCTGCATTTGCAGCGGCTTGCTCTACTGCTGTACATCCTCCGAGAACAATGAGATCAGCAAGTGACACAGATGTTCCAGATGCCTTTTGAATTTCTTCTAATGTTGATATTACTTTAGCTAGCTGAGTAGGGTTATTTACCACCCAATCTTTCTGAGGCGCTAACCTTACTCTTGCTCCATTAGCACCACCACGCTTATCGGATCCACGGAATGTAGAAGCCGAAGCCCAAGCCGTAGACACTAATTCTGATATAGACAATCCACTTTCTAGTATAGCACTCTTAAGTGTTTCAATATCTGAATCACTTATAGAGCCAGTAGCTTCTGGTAGAGGATCTTGCCAAATCTGTACTTCTGATGGCACCTCACTTCCTAAGTAACGGTTAATAGGTCCCATATCTCTGTGCGTAAGCTTAAACCAAGCCCTAGCGAAAGCCTCTTCAAATTCTGAAGGGTTTTCATAAAATCTTCTTGAAATCTTTTCATATGCTGGATCCATACGCATAGATAGATCTGTAGTCAACATAAATGGGGCATGCTTTTTAGTCGGATCATGTGCATCAGGCACAGTTCCTGCTCCTGCTCCATTTTTAGGAGTCCACTGATGAGCACCTGCTGGACTCTTAGTGAGTTCCCATTCGTATTCAAACAAGTGCTTAAAGAAATCGTGACTCCACTTAGCTGGAGTAGTAGTCCATGCTCCCTCTAGTCCACTAGTAATAGTGTCTCCACCTTTACCTGTACCAAAAGTGCTCAACCATCCTTGACTTTGAGCTACGATATTTCCACCTTCTGGCTCTACACCTACATGAGTATCCGGACCTGCACCATGTGCTTTACCAAATGTGTGTCCACCAGCAATTAATGCTACAGTCTCCTCATCATTCATAGCCATACGGCCAAAAGTTTCTCTAATATCATGCGCTGCTGCTACAGGATCAGGTACGCCTTCTGGACCTTCAGGGTTCACATAGATCAGCCCCATGTGAGATGCTCCTAATGGTTGCTCCAAAGATCTATTTTCACCATATCTATTTACTCCTAACCATTCTCTCTCATGCCCCCAGTTCACATCATCTTCTGGCTCCCATACATCTGCACGACCACCAGCAAATCCGAACGTTTCAAAATTCATTGACTCTAAAGCACAGTTACCTGCAAGAATGATAAGATCCGCCCAAGAAATTTTTCTTCCATATTTCTTTTTAATAGGCCATAGTAAAAGTCTAGCTTTATCCAGGTTACCGTTATCTGGCCAACTGTTAAGAGGAGCAAATCTCTGTTGTCCTGCTCCTGCTCCACCACGTCCATCAAAGATTCTATAGGTACCTGCACTGTGCCATGCCATACGAATAAAAAATGGACCGTAATGACCATAATCTGCTGGCCACCAATCTTGAGATGTAGTCATTAGCTCTACTATATCTTTTTTGATCGCAGCTAAATCTAAGCTTTCAAATTCTTTACCATAGTCAAACGATTGACCCATTGGATTAGACTTCTCAGAATTCTGACGAAGTATATTTAATTTCAGTTGATTAGGCCACCAATCTCTATTTGTAGTCCCTGTGCCAGCTGTTTGGCTTAGCGAACCTCCCATAAAAGGACATTTGCTGATATCGCCACTTCCGTGATTATCCATACGCTTTATATTTTTGTTGCTATTGTAATAATTGAAGCACAAATTTACATATAAGAGAGGGCATTTGCATGATATACACGATTGAATTAAGCGATTACATTATTGACAAGATCAATAATAATAAGATTGGACATTAGCCCTGTTAAATACTTACTAAGAATTAAATATCTCACCCTTCTTCTCCCTTCTCGATAGTTCTTGTAATATTATGTTTTAAAAAAAACCAAATAGGATTCCTTCATAAACTTATTGTCCATGAATGTCAAAATAACCAAAATCAAAAAAGTGCGTAAAGGCGAATTGCTATTGAGCCATGGTGATGTAGCTTCATATGCGTTCAAAGTAGAGAAGGGTTGCTTGAGAAGTTACGTCATTGACGATACTGGTAAAGAGCACATATTACAGTTTGCACCAGAAGGTTGGCTAGTGGGAGATATGGACAGTTCAACACATCAAAAACCATCCATTATCTTTATTGATGCCATAGAAGACAGTGAGATATCACTTATTTCAACCGATATTATTGGAGATTTCCATACTTTAGATCAGGAGCTTTTGGTTCAATTAAGTACTAAACTTAGAAACAATCTTATAGCCACTAACAATAGAGTTATTGGACTTTTAAGTGCCACCGCAGTAGAAAGATATATCGAGTTTACCGAAACCTACCCTACTTTAATACAGCGTCTCCCTCTGAAATTAATTGCGGCGTATATCGGTATTACGCCAGAATATCTAAGCGAAATCAGAAGAAAGATAGCGAAAAAGGGAAATTGATCTACTTTCTTAATGTACCTTAATTTTTAAACGACTTTGTCGATTCATCTTTGTGTCATTAAATAACTAATAGACATAAACACCATGACACAATTTAAATTAATAGGACTAATTACCGCTGTAGTCTTTCTATCTGCCTTTACCATTGCTAACCGCGCTTCTTATACAATTGATAAAGAGTTTTCAATTAAATTTAGCAATAAGAAAGCTTCTGGAGATTTTGATGAATTTTCTGGTGACATAGTATTCGATGAGGAGAATCTCGAAGAATCAAAATTTGATGTAGAAATAGTAACTAAATCTATAGGAACAGGAAACTGGCTTAAAAATAGACACGCCAAAGGAAAAGGCTGGTTTAATGCCAATGAATACCCTACAATCAATTTCACTTCGTCAAAAATATCAAAATCAGAAGTAGGCTATGTAGTAACAGGTACTCTTAATATGCACGGTATACAGAAGGAAATCAAAATGCCTTTCACATTTATAGACAATGTATTCAGAAGCAGCTTCACTGTAGACAGAACTGATTATAACATAGGAGGCACTACCGGAATGTCTGGTAAAGTGCCTCACGAAATCCAGCTAGATATAGCAGTACCTGTCTCAAAATAATTTGCTCTCAAAACTCACATACAATAACAACAATATCAAGGTCAAAAAGGTAATACCGTGAGAAGAAAAGTATTTTTAAGAAAACTAATAGGCGCATCAACTATAATTACAATGGATGGATTATCAACAATAGCTAATGCTATTTCACGTACGCATAACAAGAGTATTGATTCAAATGAATTTGCTTCATTCGGAGCGATTCACTTGAACAATACGAGCCTAGAAAAGGCCACTCACTTTTGGACCCAAATAGTGGGCATGAAACTGAGAACAACCTCTGACACTAAAGCAGAATTTGGAACAGCGACACAAACGCTTGTCGTAGTACACCCATCCGCCAAAAATCCTTATCAAAAAGGATATAGTGGTCTTTATCACTTTGCTATCCATGCACCCAATATGGCAGCATTTGCTAGTATGATCAATAGATTAAATGTCAACAAATACCCATATGCTCCAGTAGATCATACTATGTCAAAATCTGTCTACCTTGATGACCCTGACGGAATCAATATTGAATTTACATTAGAGACACCAGAGAGATTCAAACGAATTATCACTCAGGGAAGAATGAGAATAGAAGGCACTGATGGTATTATTCGTTCCGCTTCGACTCGATTAGATGTAAATGAAGTTTTGAAAGAACTAAAAGATACAGATTCAACCAAACCAATAGCCATCGACACCTATATTGGCCATATTCATCTTTATGCCAACCACATTGAAAATTCTACGGCCTTTTATAAGAAACTTGGATATTTACAATTCAACTATCTTCCTGAATTTATGTATTCAGATCTGGGAGCAGGAGGAGATTATCAACATAGAGTAGTAATGAATACATGGCACGGCACCAATAAACCTTTGGCGCCCAAAGAAAGTGCAGGATTAAGGTACTATCAGATAAATTACAATAGTAAAGACCAGCTCGATGAAGCGCTTAGTAATTTCGAAGACATACCAGAAAAAGAAGGTAGTTATTGGATTACAGATCCAACTGGCAATAGGATTGTACTAAGCCATAAATAAGCTTCGTTTACTTCATGAAGCATTAAAATATTATAAAACGTATGACACAATTGAAATCTTTACTTACTGGCAAATATATGCTTTGGTTGATATTAGCCATCCCTGGCATTCTCACCACTATAAATTTTCTCAAAGGGCAACTGGATTATTCGATGATCATGCATATCACTGGTGAGTTTGCAGGTCGCTTTTTAGCGATTAGCCTTATCGCTACTCCAATCGCTTTAATGTTTCCAAAAGGAAGCGTATCGAAATGGCTCATTAGAAATCGTCGCTTCTTTGGAGTATCAGCGTTTGCTTATACCTTATTACATACAATTTTCTATGTTTTCGAATACCCCTTGAGTCGATTGGCAAGTGAATTTTTACAGTTTTCAATACTCACGGGTTGGATCGCTTTTTTCATATTTATTCCTTTAGCCATTACGAGTACAGATGCCGCTATGAGAAGAATGGGGCGTAAATGGAAAAAATTGCAACGCTGGGTATATTTGGCTGCAATTATGGCATTTGGCCACTGGGCATTATTAGGTCTACAAGGTGAACACGCTAGTATGGGTGGAGCATTATTTCACTTTGCCCCAGTGATGGCACTTCAAGCCTATAGAGTCTGGAAACAAAATCAACACTAATTACCGACTTACAAAGCAAAAATCATAAACTGCTAAGATATTCTGTACCTCGTAGTTCATTTTTTTATCTGCCCCACACCCATACATATAATACGTGAAATGAACTTTATACCTTAAAATCTAAGTGCGATTTACAAAGAATATTCCATCATTATCCAACTTCAAGTACATTGGTATGTCTTTCAATAAGTATATTTATTGAAAATAAAAGATCATCGTGCATCGAATCTTCATCATCTTAGCGATTCACCTCACATGCATTAGCATCATATCTTCCCAGATGCTAGCGAGTGATCTAATGCAACAAAAAGACAAAGTAACTATTCCTTTCAGTTACAAAAATGGCTTCATAGTACTAGATGTAAAATTCAACGATTTCATGCCAATGAGTTTCATCTTCGATACTGGGGCTGAGCATACCTTGATATTTGATAAAGCAACTACAGATATTCTAGGTATTCCATACGACCGACAAATTAAAATTCTCGGCAGTGATCTTTCTATAGAAATGTATGCTCAAATCTCTCGGTCAATACCTTTTATATTACCCAACGGCACTAGAGTCAAAAGAGATATAGTGGTACTGGATGAAGACTACCTCAATCTCAGTACAATTAATGGAATTAACGTGGATGGCCTTATAGGAGGAGAATTCTTTAAAGGATTGGTCGTGCAGATCAACTTTGCAAAATCTAGGCTTGAACTATACAACCCAGATAAATATAAAGCCTGTAAACATTGCACAACACACGACATTGAGATCATCGAACACAAGCCATATGTATTAGCAGACTATGTGTCTTCATCTCAAAATGAATCCGATACCAGTCAACTAAAACTACTACTAGACTCCGGCGCAGCGATCACATTTTTATTATTTATGGAAAGTGATAGTTCTATAGTTATTCCTGAAACTACCATACCTGGAAGTCTAGGAAAGGGACTTGGAGGAGACATCCTTGGCTTAGTGGGCAAGTCTCGGTTTATAGGAGTAGACGATTACGGCTTCCAAGAAGTAATTACTTATTTCCAAAGTGTTGACTCTGCCATCATAGCAGACAATGCTATAGATAGAAACGGAATCATTGGGAATACTGTAATATCGAGATATAATAAAGTCGCCATCGACTATACATATCAGAAATTATACCTTGAACCCAAGAAAAACTTTAATAAGGAATTTGAATATGATAAGTCAGGTATCAACTTAATCGCACTAGGGCCCAAACTCGATCAACATTACGTAAACTCAGTACTTATCAACTCTCCAGCTTATGAAGCAGGCATAAGACCTGGAGATCTACTCCTTAAATACGGTTGGTGGTCGACAAAATGGTTTACCCATTCAGGTATTACAAAACGACTATCTAAAAAGGAGGGTAAAAAAATTAATCTTACGATCAAAAGAGGAGACCAAAAGATGAAGAAATCATTCATCCTCAGAGACTTATTCCTAAATAATAAAACATAGTAGACTTGCAAAACTTAGGAAGAATTACTACTTTTGCAGTCAATTTGAAATAATTTTATTAATTAACAACAAACATAACATATGTTAGCTATCGTTACAATAGCTGGTCAACAGTTCAAAGTTGAGGAAGGTCAAGAGATCTTCGTCCACCAGTTAGAAGCATCAGCAGGTGATAATGTTTCATTTGACAACGTTCACATGTTGATCAATGGAGACAATACATCTGTAGGCACGCCGGTAATCAGTGGAGCCTCTGTAGGTGCTACTGTTCTAGGTCACCAAAAAGGAGACAAAGTAATCGTATTCAAGAAGAAAAGAAGAAAAGGTTACAAAGTAAAGAACGGTCACAGACAATCATTTACGAAGATCAAGATCGATTCTATCAAAGGATAAGATCTAAGCTTCACTAAGACAACTAATTAATAATAGAAGAGTCGACAAGTCGGCAATTCAGTAAAAAGTAAATAACATGGCACATAAAAAAGGTGTTGGATCCACGGACAACGGAAGGGATAGTAATCCTAAG
>CALKJD010000120.1 GCA_937995755.1 uncultured Saprospiraceae bacterium
TCTATGGGACTAGATGAACTAGGTACATTTGATCCTCAAAAGAAAGTGATCGAATACCAATTAGAAACTGCTGAAAGTAGACCATTAGTACATAAGAATCTTATCGAATTTGCTGACGAAACGGCTTCTGATAGCCCTGCTCCTGGTGGTGGATCTATTTCTGCCTATGTCGGTGCACTCGGAGTGTCATTATCTGGAATGGTAGCCAATCTATCTGCTAATAAGCGAGGATGGGAAGATCAATTGTCATACTTCTCTAATGAAGCCGAAAAAGCGCAAGTATTGAAAGATCAATTGCTCAGATTAGTAGATGAAGACACTAATGCGTTCAACAAAATCATAGATGCTATCCGTCTTCCGAAAGGTAGCGATGCTGAGAAGCAAGCTCGTACTCAAGCAATGAACGACGCTACTAAAAACGCTATAGAAGTTCCATTACAAATCATGGATACTTGTATGAAGTCATATGTACTGATCAAGGACATGGCTAAGAAAGGGAATCCAAATTCAATCTCTGATGGTGGAGTTGCTGCGCTTTGTGCAAGGGCGGCTGTGTATGGTGCTTATCTAAATGTCAAGATCAACTGTAAGGACTTTGATGATAAAGCTTATGTGGAGAAGACTGTAACCAAGGCTGATAAGTGGTTGGCTAAGTCTGATAAGCTGGAGAAGGAGATTTTGAAGATTGTGGAGAAGGGGCTGTAAATAGTAGATTTAGGTCGACTATTTAAATAAATATACTTATCTGGACAGATAAGGAATTGGATTCCACATCTGTCCAGATTCAATACTGATAGTCATTATGCATCGGAGGTTAACTCAAGTCGTCTATTAAGCTTATTAATTTTCTCCATGATACTAAATCGTTATCGCTTACCGTCATATTTTGATCTCCACCATATATAACATAGGCAGTAGAGTTGACTCCAGAGATAGACTTCCAATACTCTAGGTTACTGAAGTAGCTCTGAGACATTGTACTTCCTGCCTTTACTTCTATCGCTATGGGTTGATCAGGTCGATCTATGATAATATCAATTTCTTTTCTATTTCGATCTTGCCAATAGTAGATGTTTGATGGCAATCCTTTATTCATTCTCGCTTTTAGAAACTCATTGATCACCATATTCTCAAATAGGTTACCTACGAGGTGAAAGCTAGATAGCTGTGTAACTTCCTCTAAACCCAATAATGAACAGGCCACACCTGTATCTGTAAAATACAGTTTTGGAGACTTGATCAATCTTTTGCTATAATTGTTATAATAGGGCTGTACGAGATGGATGATATAACTTGCCTCTAATACCGACAGCCAAGACTGGGCAGTCTTAGGACTAATACCAGTATCATTTGCTATGTTACTTACATTAAGAGGCTGACCTATCCTACCAGCACAGAGTCTTACAAATTTGGTGAAGAGATGCAAGTTTTCAATATTTTTAATCAATCGTACATCTCTCTGTATATAAGTATTGATATAAGATGGATAGTAATCTATCGGATCTATACCTTTATCGTACAGGCGTGGATATGATCCCTGATAGATATAATCATGATATCGCTCAAAAGACACTACACTATCTAGCTCCCTCAATGAAAAAGGCAATAATCTTAGAACACCAGTCCTACCTGCAAGACTTTGAGATATTCTTTCGATCAACTGAAAATTCTGTGAACCAGAAAGCACATACTTCTTATCTGTATTATCCACTTCAGACTGAATATAAGAAAAAAGCTCTGGTACATTCTGTACTTCATCTAATATAGCTCCCTCTGGGTAATTAGATAGAAAACCCCTTGGATCATCTAATGCTATCTGCCTTATATCCACGTCCTCCAATGAGACATAAGGCAGATCCAAATCTGCTGATTTGATCAAAGTCGTTTTACCAGATTGACGTGGTCCTGTCAGGGTCACTACAGGGAAAACCGCCCAAAGCCGTAGAAATTTCTCTAATAATAATCGCTTTACCATGATTCAAAAATACTATTTTACGTGGACAAATAGGGAGTTAGATTCCAATTTAGTCCACTTCCAAGCAACATAAAGGCAAAAACTCAGAGGCGCTCTAAGTTTAATTATTGAGACATGAGTATGATTATACCACCGATTTAACAAATTATAAACGCCATTAGATTACTCTAAAAGCAGGAATGCAGAGAAACAAGAGCGATCTCAAGCGATGAACGATGCAACTAAAAATGGCATAGAAATACCTCGAACCATCTTGGATACCTGTATGAAATCTTACCCACCCATCAAGGATATGGCGAAGAAAGATAATCCTAATTCTATCTCAGATACTTGAGTAGCAGCTCTTTGTGCTAAGGCTGCTGTATATGGAGCGTATCTCAATGTAAAGATTAACTGTAAGGATTTTGATGACAAAGCTTATGCAGAAAAGACGGTCACTAAGGCTGATAAGTGGTTAGCGAAGTCTGATAAGCTGGAGAAGGAGATTTTGAAGATTGTGGAAAAAAGGCTATAACGTAGCCTTTAGACTGCGCATGATATATAAATTAACTTGTACTACTTATCACCCTTTTGATCATTCACCATCTCACGCATTCCATAAAAATCTATAGCCTTTTGCTTTAGTGGATTAGTACTCCACTCATCCCACTCTCCTGTGTATGGGTTGTATCCACATTTTAGGGGCTTGCTCAGGATATCTTCAGGGTCTTCTACATAGGCT